>JAQWRY010000053.1 GCA_029243485.1 Candidatus Binatia bacterium
CATTGGGGCGACCAGTGGAGCGACGGGCCTCTTCGAGCACGCAAGTGATCGCCTTGCCGCGCGTCGGTGGCCTCCAGCATCGGTACGCGTGGGCGGAGGCGGCGTGATCGTGTCGCGGACGGGTTCTGAGAACGCACAGGAACGGAGTTGTCGACATCGCCGGGCAGTGCGCGTTGGGGTTTGCAAACGGGCGAGTAGGAAGCTGCTGCAACGGCGGTTGTCGCTTGACCGACGCTGGACGCGAGCCTTTTGTGGCTTCGTGCTCCAGAGCGCTCGGCTTCGGAGGTGGCCCAGCCGCCGAAAAAGGAGGCCGCCTTCTACGAGCCCGGCGCCGCGGTCGGCGTCGGCCGTGGCCACTGCCAGTCTTCTGTCTTCAATTCCCAGCCTCCGCCGAGGACCCGATACAGGAGCGCTACACTCACGAGTTGCTCCCGCTCCACGCGCGCCAGCGCGATCTGGGCGGGAAATAACTCCTGCTGCGCTTGGAGGACTTCGAAGTAATTCGCCAGACCGATTTCATAACGCAAAAAGGAGAGCTCCACGGAACGCCGGAGCGCATCCACCTCGACCTGAACCTTCTTGCGCTGCTCGAGCAGGTTGTGCTGAGCAGTGAGAACGCTCGAAACTTCCGCAAACGCTCGAAGAACCGTTTGCTCGTACAAGGCAACCTCGGCCTCCCAGGCCGCGATCTGGAGCTGGTACTGCTCGTAGTTTCGCCCACCGGTAAAGATCGGTCCGGAGACCGAAGCAGCGATGCCCCAGACGCCGAACGTGCCATTCAGCATGTCCGACAGTTCGGTCGAACTGGCACCATAGAGGCTCGAGAGGCCAATCCTCGGAAAGAAATTGGCAACCGAAACGCCGATTTCGGCGTTCGCGGCCCGCACCTGGTCTTCGGCCTGGCGCAGGTCGGGCCTGCGGCTCAGAAGTTCAGACGGCAGGCCAGCGGGCACCACCGGCAGCGTTCGCTGCTCACTGAGTTTCATTCCGCGGTCGATTTCGCTGGGGTTTCGCCCAAGAAGCAGGCTGATCTCGTTCTCGGTGGCGACTACCTCGGACTGCAGCGCTGGAATCTGCGCCTGCACGTTGGCCAGCGACGCCTGAGCACGAGCGACGGCCAGGTCGGAACCGACGCCACCCTGAAACCGCCGGGTGAAAAGATCGAGCGACTTTTCAAACGACACCACGGTGGACCGGGCGATTTCTATTTCGGCGTCGAGCTCAATCAGGCGGAAGTAGGCTTCCGCCACGGAGCTCACGAGCGAGAGCAAGATTCCGCGTTGCGCCTCTTCGGTGGCGAGCAACTGGGCTTCGGCCGCTTCGGTCGCGCGCCGGATCCGGCCCCAGAGGTCGATTTCCCAGGCCAGATTGAAGGCACCCGTGAAGAGGTTGAAGGTTTGCGGAGGGAGCGGGGGCACGATGACCGAGCTCTGACGAGTCCCGTTGCCGTCGTACCCGACCTGCGGCAGGAGCTCGGACCGGGCCACACCGACAAAGGCCGAAGACTGACGAACCCGCGCAGCGGCGGCACGGATGTCGTAATTCCCCTCGACGGCTCTCGAGATCAAGCGCTGCAGCGCGGGATCTTCGAACACCTCCCACCACGGCAGATCCGCCAGGGACTGTGCCTGCTCGGCGGGGACGGCCAGGCGAAACTCGGCCGGCGAGTGGATTTCCGGCGCTTCGTAGTCCGGCCCCAGTGCACATCCTCCAGCCAGGGCGAGGACCCAGAGAGTCGCGATACCGGTTCGCATCACGGCTGCGTCTCCGGGTTCGAGGCCTTTCCTTCGCGCTTCTCTCGCCAGCTTTCCACGACGTAGAACGATACGGGCACGAGAAAAATCCCGATGAGTGTCGACGCGAGCATGCCCCCGAGAACCGCCGTGCCCAGGACGTTTCGCGCAATGGCTCCCGACCCCGTTGCGATGACGAGAGGGATGACGCCCATGATGAACGCAAACGCGGTCATCATGATGGGGCGAAGCCGCAAACGCGCGGCATCGAGCGCCGCGTCTACAACCGACTCGCCTTCGGCGAGCTTTCCGCGGGCAAACTCGACGATGAGGATTGCATTCTTCGCCGCAAGACCGACCAACATCACGAGTCCAATCTGCGCAAAGACGTCGTTGACCAGTAATCGGACAATGAGGCCGAGGAAGGCTCCGAAGATCGCGATGGGCGTTGCGAGGAGCACACTGATCGGCAGTGCCCAGCTTTCGTAGAGCGCCGCAAGAATCAGAAAGACGGCGAGCAGCGAAAGTCCGAAGACCAAGGCGGGGGACACTCCTTCGGCCGCGACCTTCTCCTGGTACGACATGCCCATGTAGTCATACCCCATGGTCGCCGGCATGGTCTGCTCGAAGACCTCCTCGAAGGCTGCCATGCCCTCCCCTGAGCTAAACCACGGCCAAAGGATGCCGCTGATCTGGGCGGAACTGTGCCCATTGAACCGCAGAGTGAATTCGGGGCCAAAGGTTCGCTCCATCGACACGAAGGTCTCCAGCGGCACCATGTCCCCCTGCGGGTTGCGGACATAGAAAAGATTGATGTCATCCGCGGTGGTTCGATACTTCCCCTCCGCCTGGAGATAGACCTGCCATGTGCGTCCGAATCGATTGAAGTAGTTGACGAAGACCCCACCCATGTAGGCCTGGAGGGTCCGGTACACGTCCGCGAGTTCGACCCCCTGCTTCAGCACCTTGTCGCGGTCGACGTTGGCAAAGATCTGCGGGGTGTCGGGGATCAGGGTGGTCGAGACCCGGGCGAATTCGGGCCGCTCGTTCATCGCCTTGAGGAATTTCTTCGTGTTCGCCGCCAGGCTCTCAGTCGAGCCCCCGGAGAGGTCCTCCAATACGAAGGTGACACCACCGGAGGTCCCCACCCCGGGGATGGCCGGTGGCGAGAACGAGAAGACCTTGGCTTCAGGGACTTCCTTGGCGAACCGTTCGTTCAAACCCCGCATGATGGTTTTCGCATCGAGCCCCTTGGGGTCGCGCTCCTCCCAGTCCTCCAGTGTGATGAAGAGCGTTCCGCAGTAGGTGGTATTCACCTGCGTCAACAGACTGAAGCCCACCACGGTGTTGTAGCTCTTCACGCCCGGCGTATCCTCCAGAATCTTTTCCACCCGCCGCGCAACTTCGTCCGAGCGCTGCAATGAAGCGGCATTTGGGAGCTGGAGGTTGCCGTAGAGGTACCCCTGATCCTCTTCCGGGACGAACCCGCCTGGCAAGCGAGAGCCGATGAATCCGCCGCTCAAAGAGAGGATCAGCAGAAAGAGCATCGCCAACCCGGCTTTGCGGATCAGAAAATGGGACCATCCAATGTAACCGTCGGTCACCCGGGCAAATAGCCGATTGAAGGCGTCAAAGAATCGACCCACAATTCCGCCCGTTGGTTGTCGCGGCCGAAGGAGAAGCGCCGACAGGGCCGGACTGAGCGTCATGGCATTGAAGGAGGAGATCAGCACCGACACCGCGATAGTCACGGCAAACTGCTGGTAGAGTCGTCCGGTGATGCCCGGAATGAAGGCCGTCGGCACGAAGACCGCTACTAGGATGAGAGTCGTCCCGATGATGGGGCTCGTGACGTCTTCCATTGCCTTGAGTGTCGCGCTGCGCGGTTCGAGTCCGTCTTCGATGTTTTTTTCGACCGCCTCGACGACCACGATCGCATCATCGACGACCAGGCCGATCGCTAGCACCAGGCCAAGCAGCGAGAGCGTGTTGATCGAGAATCCGAGGATGGGAAAGATTGCGAAGGTGCCCACGAGCGCGACCGGCACCGCGAGCAGAGGAATCAAGGTCGCACGCCAACCTTGCAAGAAGACGAAGACCACGAGGATGACCAGGGCCAGTGCCTCGAACAAGGTCACGACGATCTCGGAGATGCCCGCTCGGACGGCGGCGGTCGTATCGAGCGAGATCACGTAATCGAGACCCGAAGGGAACCGCTCCTTCAATTCCTCCATCAGAGCGGTTGCTTCGTCCATGGTGTTGATCGCGTTGGATCCGGGATCTTGATAGATCGCCACGATGGCCGCGGGTTTTCCGTTCAAACGTCCAATGTCGCTATAATTCTGGGACCCCAACTCGATTCGCGCGACATCATTCATCGTCACGAGCGAGCCATCGGGATTTGCGCGAATGACGACGTTGGCAAATTCTTCGGGCGTCTTCAGACGGCCCTGAGCGCGGACGGTGTAGGTGAATTCCTGCCCCGGCGGAACCGGCTCGGCACCGATCTGCCCAGCGGGATTCACCGTGTTCTGCTGAGACAGAGCGTCCACCAGGTCGGTGACCGTGAGCTTCATCTCTGCGAGCTTGTCGGGCTCGACCCAGAAGCGCATCGCGTATTGAGCAGCTCCCAAGATCGAAACCTGACCAATGCCGGGCACGCGAGTCATCGCATCGTTGATGTTGATGTACGCGTAGTTCGCCAGAAACTCGGCATCGTAGGTGCCGTCGGGCGAGTAAAGGGAGAACAGCGCAAGGGGGCTGCTCGTCGACTTCTTGATCGTGACTCCCAGGTCTTTCACCTGGGCGGGCAGTTGCGATTCTGCCTGCTGGTAACGCATCTGAGTCAGAACCTGGTCGATGTTGGAGTCGGTTCCGACTTCAAAGTCGACTCGGAGCGTACCGATCCCGTTGCTCGCGTTGGTGGAGTACATGTAGATCATGCCGTCCACGCCGCTCATTTGCTGCTCGATCGGAGTAGACACCGACTCTTGCACCGTAACCGCGTCCGCTCCGACGTACGTCGCGGTCAACTGGATCTCGGGTGGTGCGATGTCCGGGTACTGCGAGATCGGAAGGCTGACCATCGCCACGATGCCCATGAGGGTCATCATGATCGAGATGACGATCGCGACGATCGGTCGATCGATGAAAAATCGTGCCATTCCTCAGCGTCCCTGGGTGGAACTCGGAGCGGGTGCTGCCTTCGGCGTAGGCGTCGGGGCCGGCTTTGCGATTACCTTCGTGCCTCCCCGGATGTCCTGGAGCCCCTGCACGACAACTCGTTCTCCAGCGGCCAGACCCTTCTCGATCACCCATCCCGTGCCGTAGGTGGGCCCTACCTCGACCGTTCGCATTTCGATCACGTCGTCCTTGCCGACGACCGCGATCTGAAAGACACCTTGAATATCATTCATCGCACGTTGCGGCACGAGGATGGCGTTTTTGCGTTGGTCGATCATCGCGCGAACACGTGCGTACTGGCCTGGTCGCAGCAGGCCTTCCGCATTGGGGAAACGCCCCTCCACCATGATCGTACCCGTCTCGGGGTTCACCTCTCGGCCCAGTGCGTAGAACGATCCGGGTTTCGAATACGTCGAACCATCCGCGAGGATGAGCTCCGCTCGAGTCTTTAGTTTCCCGGGCTCGCGGAGCTGGTTGCGTCTGAATTTCAGGTACTGCTGCTCACTAATCGGAAAATCGACTTTGATCGGGTTGATCGTCGACACGGTGGTGAGGAGCGTGGCCGGACCGACCAGGTCGCCGATCTGCGCCACGGCAATGCCGGCCACTCCATCAATGGGAGCATCAATCCGTGTCCAGTCGACGTCGAGCTGCGCTTGTGTGACGGCGGCCTTCGCCGACTGCACCGCGGCCCGGTTCGCGGCCTCGGTTTGAACCGCATCATCCAATTCTTTCCGACTCACGGCGCCTTTGGCGGCCAGCGGCCGGAATCGCGCGACGTTCTGGCGACTTCGACCCAGCGCCGCCTGCGCCTGCCCGAGCTCTCCCTCCGCCTTCTGGAGTTGCGCTTTGAATTGACGCGGGTCGATCTCGAACATCGCCTCGCCCTGTTTTACGTCGCCGCCATTCTGGTATCGCTGCTTGAGCAGATACCCCTCAACCTTCGATCGAATTTGTGCGTTGACAAAGCCGGCGGTCGTACCGACCCATTCGCCGTAGATCGGAACCGTCTCGGTCCAAGACTGAACCGTGAGGACCTCCGGCGTAGGGGCCTTGGCGGGCTCTCCGCCACCGCACGCGGCCAGCAGCAGGGCCCACACCACGGCCAGGTACGAAGCCGCTCCCATACCGCCCCACTTCAGACCCTCCACTTCCCTCACCCGGCCCTCCTCTTCCCCACGGGGACGTTCCAAAACACCACCACCCAATCGCGAGAGCGCATGCGATAAGATGCCCTCGAGGCCCAAATGAAGCAATCGGATGGCGCCCGGCCCCGGACTCTCATAACCAGGTCCGGCGATGCCCCGATACTTCGCCTACGGCTCTAACATGGAGGCGGCGCAGATGACGACCCGGGTGCCCGAGGCCCGCTCGCTCGGGGCGGGCCGGCTCCCCGCGCATCGCTTCTCCTGCAACAAGATCGGCCGAGACGGGTCCGCCAAGGCCAACATCGAACCCAGCGACGGCGACGAGGTCTGGGGCGTGGTCTTCGAGATCTCGGATGCCGGCCTCGCGGATCTCGATCGCTTCGAGGTCGGCTACCGACGCGAGCAGGTCACCGTCCATCTCCGCGACGATGCGACCACAGAATGCGACGCCTACCTCTCGGACCAGGTCTCTCCTGATCTCCTCCCGACCCGAGCGTATCGCGATCGCATGGTGCGTGGAGCGCAGGAGCACGAACTTCCGGCGATCTGCCTACTGGCACTGCGGATCCTCGCCGTCGGCGACTGATCTCGCTTCGGCGCGGAGCGCGAAGATCAGCTCGCGAGGCGTGAGCGGTTCGACCAGAACAACACGACCGGAGCCGCGATGTAGATCGACGAGTAGGTGCCGGTAATGAAGCCGACGACCAGCGTTAGAGCGAACGGCTCGAGACCCTTCCCACCGAGGAAATAGAGCGCGAACAGAACGAACAGCGCAGTGCCGGTGGTGAGCAGAGTGCGAGACAGGGTCTCGTTGATGCTCCGGTTGATCACGTCGGCAAGCGGGGACTTCGGGCTTCGGCGGAGATTCTCGCGGACGCGGTCGGACACGATGATCGTGTCGTGCACGGAGAAGCCGATGACGGTCAGCAGCCCAGCGAGAGTCGTAAGGTCGAAGCTCTGCTGCGTGAGCATCAACGCGCCAGCCGTAATGAAGACGTCGTGGATGAGCGCCACGACCGCGCCGAGGCCGAAACTCGGCTCGAAACGGATCGTGATGTAGATCCCCATGAAGATCGTCGCGAACAGCACGGCAAGGAAGCCCTGCTGCCGCAGATTCGCTCCCACCTTGGGCCCGACACTGTCGATGCTCAAGATCTCGAAGCTCTTCTCGCCTCCGCGGTTTTCCTGGAGCAGCTGCGCGAGGGTCTCCGAGATGGAACTCATCTCGTGACCTACTTTGATCTCGAAGCGAAGCAGGAACTCGCGGCCTTGCTCGCCGAAGTCCTGGACTGTGAGGTCACGAAGGTCGAGGGTCCTGAGCTCAGAACGGAGGTCGGCGGCGGTGGTCGCCTGGGCAAAACGGATCCGAATCGCGGTGCCGCCGGTGAAATCCACGCCGTAGTTCAGGGGCCGAACGAAGAACAGGATGATCGCGGCGATGTTCAATATCGTCGACGCGATCAGGAAGATCTTCCTCTTCCCGACGAAATCAATGTGGAGATCGTCCGGGAGAAGCGTGCGGAAGTTCAACGCGGGTCGGGCACCCTTGCCCCCTGCCCCGCCCGCATTTTTCGTCTGTGGATCAGCCATGGAAATCGTCGTGTGAAACGCCGATTCACTAGCACCCACCCTGGCCAGTCACAACCAGAGGGGCGGTGAGGGCCTCCGGCCTCACATCTCGCGGCGGCCTTCCAGGGACTGAGCTAGCGTCACGATGTCGGTGTATTCGAGGTCTCCGCCCATCGGGATGCCGCGTGCGATGCGGGTCACCCGCACGCCGAGAGGCTTCAGAATGCGAGCGAGGTGATGCGCCGTCGCCTCGCCCTCGGCACTCGGATTGGTGGCGACGATGATCTCGCGAACCTCGCTGCCACGCACCCTCTGGACGAGCTCGTCACACTTCAAATGCTCGGGCCCGATGCCGTCGAGAGGCGCGAGCGCGCCTCCGAGGACGTGATACCGCCCGCGGTACTCCTGCGCGCGCTCGAAGGCCATCATGTCCGCCGCCTCCTCCACGACGCAGATCTCCTCGCTGCGACGGCGCGGATCGGAGCAGATCGGACACGGGTCCTGCTCGGTGAGACCGTAGCAGCCCGAACAGAAGCGGCTCTGTTCCTTCACGCCGAGAAGCGCGTGCGCGAGGTTCGCGGCGAACGCGTGGTCGGAGCGAAGAACGTAGAACGCGAACCGCATCGCGGTCTTCTCGCCCACGCCGGGGAGCCGCTTGAGCTCCTCGACCAATCGCTCCATCGAAGGAGTGAGCCCGAGCGCCATTCCGACTCAGCCGAGCCCGGGGATCTTGAGCCCACCGGTGAGCCGCGACATCTCCTCGGTCATGAGGGCCTGCGCTTTGCGGATCCCTTCGTTCACGGCGGCCATGACGAGGTCCTGGAGCATCTCTCGATCACCGTCTTTCAGGATTTCCGGATCGACCAAGAGGCCGACGACCTCCAGTTTGCCATTCACCTTGGCGGTAACCATCCCACCGCCGGCCGACGCTTCGACCGTTTTGCTTCCCACTTCGGACTGGAGGTCGGCGATCTTCGACTGCATCGCCTGCGCCTGCTCCATGATGTTCCCGATGTCTCCCAGATCGAAGGGCTTCGCCATGAGCTTCACCTAGCAGTTGGGCAACGAACTCTCCCGCGGCGTGCCGTTCAGCCGCCGCCGCGGCGGCCTCGGGCGAGGACGCCCTCCACCCGCCCCTGGAGGACCTCGATGCTCGCCTGAACGAGCGGATCCTCGCGGCCCTGGCGCTCCAGGCTAACAGTCTCGGCTCGGGCCGCCCCGCCCTCAGATGCGCCGTCGGCGGAGACCGGCTCGAAGCGCAAGGCCTGGCCGTACTCCGTCGAGATGGCCTCCTCGATCATCTTGCGGGTGTCGGGCTTCATCAGCTCCGCGAGCGCACTCTTGCCCGTCACGGCGATCTTGATGACGCCCTCACCGAGGCTAACGACCTGGCTGTAGGCGAGCCGGAAGAACCGAGCGGTCTGCTGCTTTTGCAGCTCCCCCACCACGTCCGTCCAGCGTTTCTGGACGACCGGGTCCTCCAGCGGCGTGGGGACCGCGCCGTTCGGCGAAGAAGGCGCCGATCCGGCCGACTGTGGAGGGCTAAACGGGGCCGGTGTCTGGGCCGGGGCCGACGCAGTCACAGATGCCTTGGGCGTTGCGGCCGGCGCTGCAGTCGGCCGCGCGGGGGCTTCCGTCCGGGGAGCAGATGCCTCAGGCGTTGCGGCCGGCGGTGCAGACGGCCGCGCGGGGGCTTCGTTCGGAGACGCGGCTGCCGACGCCTGACCTGACGTGGACGCGGGCGCCTGCGGCGCACTCGCGCGGCCTGCTTGCGGCGCCGGTCCTCCGCGGACGGGCTCGATACGGGGACCCGGCCGCGAACGACCTCCCGGCCCAGACCCGCCGCGCGCGCCGCGCTCCAACGCTTCCAGACGACCCACGAGCTGATCGAGCGGCACCAGAGGCGTCATGGTGGCCATGCGCAGAACGGTCATCTCCAGCACGAGACGCGGCCTAGGGGAGCGCGCCACTTCCTCGGATCCGCCGAGGAGGATCCGGAACCAACGCTGCAGGTCCTCCGTGACGAGCCCCTCTCGGGCGGTACCCAGCTCCTCGATTTCGATCCGGGTGAGGTCGCCCAGGGCCGCCGGCCCGGCGACGACGAGAACTGTGAGGTTCCGGATGCGCTGCAACAGGTCGCCTGCGAATCGCGCGAGGTCCGTGCCCTGCCCGACGACGCGACCAACGACCTCGATCGCACCGGCGGGATCGTGCGCAGCAATCCGGTCCATGAGCTCACGGACGGCCGCAACATCCGGCAACCCGAGCGCGAGGCCGACTGCCCCCGCGTCGATGCGCCCATTGCAGAACGCGAGAACCTGGTCGAGGAGCGAGGTCGCATCGCGCAGGCTGCCGCCCGACTCGCGGGCGATAGCGGCCAACGCTTCGACGTCTGCCTCCATGTTCTCGCCGCGGACCATCGCAGCCAGGGTCTCGACGATCGTGTCGCCGGGGACGGCCCGAAAGTCGAAGCGCTGACAGCGAGAGAGAATGGTCGACGTGAGCTTCTGCGGTGCCGTGGTCGCGAGAATGAACTTCGCGTGGGCTGGGGGTTCCTCTAGCGTCTTCAGGAACGCATCGACCGCCTGCTTCGACAGACCGTGCGCCTCATCGATGATGTACACGCGAAAACGACCGGCAGCGGGTTGGTACTTCACCGTCTCGAGCAGCTCTCGAGTGGCGTCGATCCCGGTCTGCGATGCGGCGTCGACCTCGAGCACGTCGAGCGACCGGCCTTCCGCGATCTCGACGCAGCTCGTGCAGACGTTGCAGGGCTCGGGCGTCGGGCCCTTCTCGCAGTTCAGGGCCTTCGCGAGGATCCGAGCGGTGGTCGTCTTGCCGACCCCGCGCATGCCACTGAAGACGAACGCGTGAGCGAGTCGTCCAGACGAGATGGCGTTCACCAGCGTGCGGGTGACGTGCTCCTGCCCGATGACTTCGGCAAAGGTCTGGGGTCGCGCCCGGCGGGCGAGAACCTCGTAGAAGTCCGCGCCGCCTCCCGGCGACTTCCCAGATGAATCGAGCACGTCAGCGATAGCTAGGCACCCCCGCGGCACAGAGAAAAATTCGGTACCGTTGCTCCCTTCCGGGCCTGGCGGGGTTCGCGACCCCCTCTTGCGCGGGACCTAGCTATCACTCACGTGCCCGTACAAAACCGTACCGCCATCGCTCGGAGCAAGCAAGGATCCTCAATCGCGGGCGCGTAGAACCTGGGCCAGCCGCCAGTGGTAGGTGACTCCGGACCACAGAGCGAGAGCCAGCGCGACCCAGAGGAAGACCATGCCCGCCGCGTGAAAGTCGATGAGCCAGTATTGGTAGTGCAGCAGCAGAGGCACCAGGGCGACGATCTCGAAGGTCATCTTCGCCTTGCCGAGGGTTTCGGCTCCAAGCACGATCCCTTCGTCCCGCGCGATGGCCCGCAGGCCGGTCACCGCGACCTCGCGACAGGCGATCACCGCAACAATCCACGCGGGCACGCGAGGTTCGCGGGTGAGCCCGCAGAGCATGATCAACGCGCTCAGGATCAGGATCTTGTCGGCGAGCGGATCCAGGAACTTCCCGAGGTTCGTGACCTGCCCCGATCGCCTCGCGAGGTATCCGTCGAGCCAGTCGCTCAGGCACGCGATGAAGAACGCCAGCGCCGCAAGAACCGATGTCGTGCGATCCGGCGAGACCAGGAGCCAGATCAAGAGTGGCGCGATCGCCACCCGGCTGAGCGAAATGAGGTTCGGCGCCGTGAGAAGCGGGTTGCGCGGAGGCGGCGCCGGCACGGTCACCGACGAATCCCGCCGGGCTCCCGCAGCGCGTCGTGCAGGTACTCCTGCCGGAACCGGAAGACGCGTCTCAGGTACTCCTGGGTCTCGGCGTAAGGCGGCACGCCGCCGTGAGACTCCACGGCACCGGGACCCGCGTTATAGGCGGCCAGGGCCAGGTGCACGTCGCCCGAATAGCGATCGATCAGACCACGCAGGTAAGACGCACCGCCGTTGAGGTTGTCCTGCGGGTGAAACACGTCGCGGACTCCGACCTCGAGGGCCGTCGCGGGCATGAGCTGCATCAGGCCGCGGGCGCCCGCCCGCGAAACCGCCTGCGGATTGAAGCCCGACTCGGCCCGGACCACCGCGTGCATGAGCGCCGGCTCCAGATCGAACCGGTAGGCGGTGGTCGCGATCATCTCGCGCATCTCCCGCCCCACCCGAAGCTTCGTCCAGGCCGGCTTCGGGGCCTCCCGCTTCAAACTCAGCAGCGTCAGACGCTGGGACGGTGGCGCGAAGGCCTTGAACTTCTTGGTCGTCGGCACGTTGGTAAAGTGCTGGACCCCGTTGGGTGCCCGGTACGTGAAGACGTCATCTCCGGGAGCGGTCCCCGGGCACAGAAGCAAGGCACCGAAAACCGTCAGTGCGGACAGGCTTCGCAGCGTCGTGCCCGACTTACGGCCTCGCTGCGAACCCCTGGTGCTAAAACTTCCCCCGGCCATCCCCACGCCCTCCCCTAGACCACACTGCCGAAGGCGCGCTGTCAAATCCATACACCCCCCAGGGTCGCTTTCCCGTCGCTTGCAGGCAGGAGCAATCCAGCCGTAGGCTGGCCTTTCGACGTGGCAGCCCAGCAACAGCAGCACGGGGCCGGACCCCGCCGCCGGAACCCGCAAGCGGGTGCCATGCGCCGTGATTTCGACTTTCTGGTGATCGGCAGCGGGATCGCCGGGCTCTCCTTTGCCCTGGAGGCGGCGGCCTCGGGTAGCGTTTGCGTAGTCACAAAGGACCGGCTGCCCGAAGGCTCCAGCCAATATGCCCAGGGCGGTGTCGCTACCGTCTGGAGCCCCGATGACTCCTTCGCCTCCCACGCCGCGGACACCGAGAGGGCCGGGGCCGGATTGTGCCACGCGGACATCGTGGATCTCGTCGTGCGCGAGGGGCCCGAGCGCGTTCGCGAGATGATCGAGCGCGGCACCCGATTCTCGCTGCGACCGGATGCCGAGGATGCCTACGACGTCGACCTCGGGTTGGAGGGCGGTCACTCGAAGCGACGCATCCTGCACGCGCTCGACGCGACCGGGCGCGAGATGATGCGAGCCCTCGTCGAAGCGGTGAACGCCCACCCGGAGATCGTCGTACTCGAGCGCCACATCGCCGTCGACCTGATCGCGAGTTCCAAGTTCAACTTGCCCGGACCGGACCGATGTTGCGGCGCCTACCTGCTCGACGTCGACTCCGAGCGCATCACCGTCTCGGCGGCGCGCAACACGCTGCTCGCCACCGGCGGTGCCGGCAAGGTCTACCTCTATACGAGCAACCCGGACGTCGCGAGCGGCGACGGCGTCGCGATGGCGTTTCGCGCGGGTGTTCCCGTCGCGAACATGGAGTTCATCCAGTTCCACCCGACGTGTTTGTTTCATCCTAAGGCCAAGTCGTTCCTCGTGAGCGAGACCGTGCGCGGCGAAGGTGGCGTTCTCGTTCGACCGGACGGGTCACGGTTCATGACCGAGTACGACCAACGCGCGGAACTCGCCCCGCGCGACATCGTCGCGCGCGCGATCGATCAGGAGATGAAGCTGCACGGGTTCGACAACGTGTTCCTCGATGTAACCCATTGCGACGCCGCCTTTCTGGAAAGGCGATTCCCGACGATCCTCGAACGCTGCCGCTCCTTCGGCATAGATCCCCTGCGCGAACCCATCCCCGTCGTGCCGGCGGCGCACTACACCTGCGGAGGCGTGGGGACCGACGCCGATGGCCAAACCCCTCTACCCGGCCTCTACGCAGCCGGCGAAGTCGCGATGACCGGGCTTCACGGCGCGAATCGCCTGGCATCGAACTCCCTCCTCGAAGGCCTGGTCTTCGGGAGACGCGCCGCCGAGCACGCGACCCGTCACCTCGCGGACGTCGATCCGCTCCCCGCCGAGATCCCAGCGTGGAACCCTGGTCGCGCGCGGACGAGCGACGAAGCAGTACTGATCACGCAGAAGTGGGACGAGATCCGACGGCTCATGTGGAACTACGTCGGGATTCTGCGCAGCGATCTCCGGCTCAGCCGAGCCCGGCAACGGATGGACGTGATCCTCGCCGAGATCGAGCGCGACTACTGGGACTTCCTGCCGACCGCCGACCTGGTGGAGCTCCGCAATCTCGCGACGGTGGCCGACGTCATCATCGCTTCGGCAAGCCACCGGCGCGAAAGCCGGGGGCTCCATTTCAACGTCGATTGCCCCGAGGCGGACGACGAGTGGTGTCGCGATACGGTCCTCGTGCGCGACCCGGCGACCCGGCGACCCGTCGCCGCGTGAAGCTCAGGGCTTCGTCTGGGAGGCGTCGAACAGGTGCAGCTGACGCGGCTCCGATTCCTCGGAAACCGGAATCGGGTAGCGCGCGGTGAAGCAGGCATCGCAGAAGTCGCGCTCGCGGTCGTTATCCTGAAAGGCGTAAAGCCCTTCTTCGCTCAAGTACGCGAGGGAGTCGGCGCCGATGAACTCCCGGATCTCTTCGACCGAGTTGGAAGAACCGACGAGTTCTCCGCGCGTCGGGGTATCGATCCCATAGTAACAAGGAGAGATCGTCGGCGGTGAGCAGATCCGCATGTGAACTTCCGCCGCACCCGCCGCGCGCAACATCGCCACGATTTTCTTGCTCGTCGTTCCGCGAACCAGGGAGTCGTCCACGACGACGACTCTCTTGCCCTCCATCAACTCCGGCATCGCGTTGAGCTTCACCCGGACACCGAAGTGGCGGATGGAATCGCTCGGCTCGATGAACGTCCGCCCGACGTAGTGGTTGCGGATCAGCCCCAGCTGGTAAGGGATGCCGGCCTGCTCGGCGTAGCCCAGAGCCGCCGGAACGCCGGAATCGGGGACTGGCGTGACCAGATCGGCCGGTACTTCGCTCTCGCGCGCCAGCTGTCGACCGAGCTCGTGGCGGACGGAGTAAACGGTGCGATCGAACACTCGACTGTCGGGCCGTGCGAAGTAGACGTACTCGAACACGCACCGACGATGAGGCGCCTCGGGAAACGGCTTGAGGCTCTCGAGCCCGTCCTTCGAGATGACGAGCACCTCACCCGGCTCGATCTCCCGGACGTACTCCGCGTTCATGAGGTCGAGCGCGCAGGTCTCGGAGACGACGACCCAGGCATCCTTCACGCGTCCCAACACCAACGGACGGAAGCCCATCGGATCTCGTGCGGCGATCAGTTGGTCCTTCGAGAGGAAGACCATCGAGTACGCGCCGCGGATCTTCGTGAGCGCTTTGATGACCTTGTCGACGAGCCGCTCGCCCGAGGCCTGTGCGATGAGGTGGATCACGACCTCGGTGTCGGAGTTCGACTGGAAGATCGAGCCGGACTCCTCGAGCTCGGCTCGGACTTCGTCTGCGTCGACGATGTTGCCGTTGTGCGCGACGCCGAGAGCCCCGCCCGAGTACTCGACGACGAGCGGCTGTGCGTTCTTCAGAAGGCTCTCGCCATGCGTGCCGTAGCGGTTGTGCCCGATGGCCGCAGTGCCGACGAGGCGCTGGATGATCTCGGGACGGAAGATGTCCGCCACGAGGCCCAGCCCGCGATGCGTAATCAGAGCGTCCCCACGCGAGGACACGATCCCGGAGGACTCCTGGCCGCGATGCTGCAGCGCGTAGAGCGCCAGATAGGCCAGGTTCGCAGCTTCCGGGTGCCCGTAGACACCGACAACCGCGCATTCCTCGTTGAATCGATCGTCGCTGTGCATGGTCTCCTTCAGATCCCGCCGAGTCGTTCGGCTAGGGCCCCATTCCAGATATCGAGAAGCTCGTCCAGCGTGAGACCGATCAACTCCCCGAACTCTAACACGCCGGTCGAAACCTCGCCGATTTGAGAGAATGGAAGCTCAGCCTCGTCGGCCAACTCGCGCAAGGCAGCCAGGTGTTCTCGCGCGACGGAGACGACCACTCGAGCCTGGCTTTCTGCAAACAGCCACGCATCGGGCCGCATCCCCTCATCGATCGAGATACGCGCTCCGCACGGCGCGAGACCATCGGGAGTGGCGCAGCAGGAGCCCACGATCGACAGCGCAAGACCACCCGCGCCTACGTTCCGCGCGGATTTGAGGAACCCTACCGCCCTCGCAGCCGATACGACGCTGTTTACCGACCGCTCCGACCCGAAGTCGACCCATGGAGGATTCCCGTCCACGGCCCCGTGCAGGTAGGCCGCGAACTCGCTGCCGGCGACTTCCTCTCGCGATCGGCCCAGCAGGATGATGACGTCGCCCTCGTCCTTGAACCACGGGGTGAGCGGCGGTCCCTCGAGCGTGCCGAGGAACGCCAAGCCGGGGGTCACCGGTGTCGCGCCGTGATCGTCGTGGCCCGCGGGGCTCGTCGTGAGCGCGAGGCACGGCAGCGCGAAGGCGAGCGCGGCGTCGCGGAGGCCCGCGAGGCCCTGTTCGGCCCGTTTTCGTACGTCCGGTTCATGACTCGCTCCGAAGCTCGTGCCGCCGACCAGAGCACGCGGTGTCGCCCCACACGCCACGAGCCGCCGCACGCCTTCGCACACGGCGATGCAGAACCCGACGTACGGGTCCAAGGCCGCGAAGCGGGGATTTCCGCTCGTCGCGATCGCTACGACGCGACCCGCCGCCGGTGTCCGGAGAGCCGCGGTGCCGCCCCCAGGCCCAGGGTGCAACACCGTCGAACCGCCCGCGAAGGAATCAAAGCGCTGATAGAGCCGTTGGCGCGACGCCAAGTTCGGGGCGCGCAGCATCCGGCGCAGCGCGTCTTCGTAGTCCTCGGGCTCGGGGAGTTCCTCCAGCCGGAGGTCATCAGAGGAGCCACTGTCGTCGGGCTCGCTGCGCTCACTCGGCGTCTCGAGCGGCTCGCGCACCGCGACGGCCGGCAAGACCGTGCGGGCCTCGCCCGAGGGCGGGCCGACGGAAATCGTCTGTGCCTCGCAGAGGGTCCCCAGCACGGCGAGCATGGCGCCGCGAACGGCCGCGACATGGCCCACGTCGTCAACGGCCGCTTCGGGCACGATGAGGAGGATGCTGCGCGCGGGGTCCGGACGTGAGCGCTCCAGCGCCTTCTCCGGGTGCGCCGGGTCGTGTTCCAATGGGGTGAGATCGAGCCCGAGGTCGCCGATTGCGGCGATGGCAGCGCGCAGCGGCACATCGCTGCTCGTGGGGAGTGCCAGGAACGGAATCTCCCGGTCGACCAGTCCCACCCGCACCCGATCCAGCGCGCGCCCGGCGACGGCCACGAGCTTGTCGCCCGCGATCGGCGATCGGCTTGGAACCGCGAGGTCCCCTGCGTCGCACCATCCGATCGCGACGGAGTCCACGAGTAACGAGTGCCCGTACTCGGGATCGAAGCAGATCTCGGCTCCGAGCGTCGCCACGCCCTCCCCACTCGCGTGGGCCGACAACGCTTCGATTGCCGAGCGCAGCCCCGCGCGGGTCGCATCGTTGTCCGGAAGCGCGCAGTGCACGACCGCGTGGAGCGCGAGCGGCCGAACGCCCACCGCGACGAGCTTCGCGAGTGTGGCGGCGATGCCGTCGCGAAGATCGAGCGACGCGGGCGCATCGACGTGCACCCTCGAATCCACCGAGACCGCCACCGCCCCCTCGCTACCGATGGACAGGAAGCCCACCTCTGCCCCGGGGGCGCGATCCACCCCGTCCCACGGCGTCGCGAGCAGCCGGCGAGCAGCCGGCAACCGGCGCAACTCGGCCGCCGGGGGGCAAAGCCAGAGCATGAGGTCGCGCTCCGCATTCGTCGCCGGACGCTCCAGGGCCTCCTCCAACCGTCCGAGCAGAGTCCCGCGTGGTGCCTCGGTGAGAGGCGTCGTGGCTTTCGATCCTCGCACGTCGGCCTCAGCGCTCCGACTCGATCGAGCCGCGATGGGCGCCGACGTCGACCCAGTCGGCAATCGACTCGAACAGGATCCGCCCGGAATCGAGCCCGGGCCACTGCGGCTCGACGAGAGACGCATCCACGACGTTCTCCGGATGCACGGCAATCCCGAGGACGTTGCGCCGGGGGCTCATGATGGCCGCGATGTCGCGATCCGAACCCACCGCATCCTCCGTGAACCGGAGCAGGACGAGGCCATCGCGGTCGAGTTGGTCGAGCTCCGACTTCGCCGCAACGAAGCGGGCCGCCGCGCTTCGGACCGGCAGGCGCCACACATCCCCGACCATCGCCCTCTCCGCCCAGGCGTTGGCGACGCCCTCGACCCGCAGCGGCAGCATCCGACCGAGGAACCCCTCGGGCTCGTTCGGTACCAGCCGCCCGGGCAACAGCCCAAGACTGCACGCTGCGCCGAAGCCCGCCCCAATGGCGAGAAGCAGACCGCCCTCCGAAGCGTGCTCCGCGACGGCACGGCCGAGCGTCCCGGCCGCGACCGCCTGCGAGACGAACGTGCGAGCCCAGGTTTCATCCCCGCAGAGCGCCACGCAGTCCACGTCGCGCAGGTCCGTCGGCTCGCGGGCACAGACGACCCGGTGCTCGAATAGGTCCCGCAGCACGGCAACGAAGTCCGACTCCCACGAGGACCCCGGCGGCGCTACCAGCGCCCACCTCACGGATCGCACCTCTGAGGTCGTTGCCTAGTCGTCCGATCCATCCGAGGGGTCCCCGACCTGTGTATGCGAGATCCCGGTGTGACCAAAGCCCCCCGAACCGCGATCGGTCGCGAGGGCTTCTGCCTCGCCTGCGGACCGCTCCTCCCAGGCGACCCGAACGACCGGGGCCACCACCAACTGGGCGATCCGATCACCGGGCACGATCTCGACGGTCTCCTGGCCCAAGTTCACGAGCGCCACCTGAATCTCGCCCCGGTAGTCCGCGTCGATGGTCCCGGGCGAGTTCAGAACCGTGAGACCACTGCGGAGCGCCAGGCCGCTGCGGGGCCGGACCTGGGCTTCCAGACCCTTGGGCAGTGCGATCGCCCAGCCAGTGGGAACGAGGACCCGCTGTCCCGGGGCCAGGCTGATCTTAGACTCGAGCGCCGCCGACATGTCGCACCCGGAGGCCCCGTCGGTCATGTACTTCGGCAACGCGGTTTCCGCGCGGTCGCCCGTTCGCCAGATAGCGACGGAAACGACGTCACGGGAGCTCTGTCCTCCCCTCGGCATTGGAGTGCCTAGGAGAGGCCCAGGGCTGCGCCGTCCATCGAGGTGTCCTCCAGGTTGCCGAGAAGCGCGGCTGCCATGCGCCCATCGGAGAACAACCGGCTGGCCATCGCCAGAACATCGTCGCCCGTCACCGCGGTGATCGACGTGGCGAGCTCGTGAGGCTCGACGTTGCGACCGAAGTAGATCTCGTTTACCGCGAGGCGCCGCATCCGAGCCGCCGTACTCTCGAGACTGAGGAGCATGCCGCCCTTGATCTGGTTCTTCGAGCGCTCGAGCTCGTCGGCCGGTAGGCCTTCGCGCTCGAGCTTGGACAGCTCTTCGCGAACCACGTCGATCACTTCCGGGACCGACTCCGCCCCGAGCGCCGCGTAGACACCGAACGATCCCGCGTTCGAGAACGAGTCCAGGTAGGAGTAGATCGAGTAGGCCTTGCCGCGCTTCTCTCGGACTTCCTGGAAAAGGCGGGAGCTCATCCCGTCGCCGAGGGCCGTATTGAGGACGAAGGCCGCGTAGCGCTCCTCGTCGACCGCCGACAGGCCCGGCATGCCCAGCATCATCTGAACCTGCTCGAGCGACTTCTGGTGAACACCGAGCTGTAGGCTCGGCGTCGGCATCGCTACGGGCGCCCGATCGACAGTACCTTGGAGGTGGCCGAACCGGGTCTCAATCTGCTCCACGAGCCAGTCGTGCTCGACGCCACCTGCCGCCGCAATGACGATCCGATCGGGACGATAGCGCTCGGCCACGAAGGCGACGAAATCATCGCGCCCCATGCCGGACACCGTCTCCGCCGTGCCACAGATCGGTCGCGAGAGCGGGTCGCCCGGCCAGTACTTCTCATCGAACAACACCTGGACGTACTGGTCCGGTGCGTCTTCGACCTCGGAGATCTCAGCCAGGATCACGGTGCGTTCCCGCTCGATCTCCTCTTCCAGAAACGTGGAGTTCAGGAAGATGTCGGACAGCACGTCCACCGCGATCGGCAGGTGCTCGTCCAAAACCTTCGCGTGGTAGCAAGTCACCTCGCGACCCGTGAAGGCATTGAGCGAACCACCCAGAGACTCGATCTCCTCGGCCACTTCGCGCGCATTGCGACGCTCGGTGCCCTTGAACAGCATGTGCTCGAGGAAGTGCGAGACCCCATTCTGGGCAGGTGACTCGAACCGCGAGCCGTTCTCTACCCAGATGCCGATCGTGGCGGAGCTGAACTGCGGGATCGGCTCCGTGAGGACCCGGATCCCGTTGCTCAGCGTGCTCTTGCGTACGGAACTCTGCTGGGGGTTACCCAAGCTGCCTACTCCGCAGTCCCCTCATCGGCCATGGCCTCCTTCCGGGAGAGACGAATCTTCCCCGACCGGTCGACCTCGAGCACCTTGACTCGCACCGACTCGCCCTCTTTGAGGACGTCGCGCACGTCGCGGATACGCTCCGCGGCGATCTGCGAGATGTGCAGCAACCCATCGGTACCAGGCATGATCTCGACGAAAGCGCCGAAGTCAACGATCTTTCGAACAGTGCCAGGATAGATCCGCCCGACCTCGGCCTCGGCCGTGATCATCTGGATCTTCTCGACCGCCATCTTCATCGAAGCGCCATCGGCCGAAGCGACCTGCACGGTGCCGTCGTCGGAGACGTCGATGCTACAGCCCGTCTCCTCGACGAGACCACGAATCACCTTGCCACCAGGGCCGATGACGTCGCGGATCTTGTCCGTGTTGATCTTGAGGGTGGTAATGCGCGGAGCATAGTCCGACATCTCATCGCGCGGCTTCTCGATCTCCTTGGCCATCTCGCCGAGGATGTGGAGACGCCCGTCGCGAGCCTGCTCGAGAGCAGCCTTCATCACGTCGCGGCTGACGCCCGCGATCTTGATGTCCATCTGCAGAGCAGTGATACCCTCTGCCGTACCGGCGACCTTGAAGTCCATGTCGCCGAGATGATCCTCGTCACCGAGGATGTCGGACAGGACGGCGACGTCGTCGCCTTCCTTGATCAGGCCCATCGCAATACCGGCGACAGGGGCCGCCAGAGGCACGCCAGCGTCGAGCATCGACAGCGAACCGCCACAGACGGTGGCCATCGACGACGAACCATTCGACTCGAGAACCTCCGAGACGATTCGGATCACGTACGGGAACGAATCGCCTTCCGGCAGAACCGGGGTGAGGGCTCGCTCTGCGAGTGCACCGTGACCGACATCGCGGCGGCTGGGGCCGCGAAGGAACTTCGTCTCCCCGACGCTGTACGGCGGGAAGTTGTAGTGCAACAGGAAGCGCTTCTTGTACTGCCCGAGAAGCGCGTCTACCCGCTGCTCGTCCGAGGACGTGCCGAGGGTCGCGGTGACGAGAGCCTGCGTCTCACCGCGCTGGAACACGGCCGAGCCGTGCACGCGCGGGAGCAGCTTTGTCTCACACTCGATCGGACGGACCGTCGTGAGGTCACGACCATCGAGGCGAAGCTTCTGCTTCACGATGCGCTCGCGGACGAGCTCGGCCTTGAGATCACCGAACGCGCCGGAGATCGCCTTGCCGTCATCCGGGAACTTCTCGGCGAGAGCGGCCTTCACTTCGGCCTTCGCGGCATCGAACTTCGCATAACGCTCGATCTTCGCCGGCTCGTCGAGACCCGCCTGCATGAGCTTCGTCGCAACCTTGCGAACGGCCTTCACCAGCGGCTCGTTGACGACCGCCTCAGGAGCCTCGCGCTTGGCCTTGCCAATCGCCTTCTGAAGCTCGTGCTGCATCTTCAGAATCGGCTGCAGACCATCGTGCGCGAAGTACAGCGCCTCGAGCATGATGTCGTCCGCAACGACCTTGGCGCCGCCCTCGACCATGACGAGAGCGTCCTTGCTACCGGCGACGAGGAGATTGATGTCGCTCGCCTCGGCCTGCTCGGCCGTTGGGTTCAGGCAAAGCTTGCCGTCGACGCGGCCCACACGAATGCCCGCAATCGGACCGTCGAACGGGATGTCGGAGATCGAGAGCGCCGCCGAAGCGCCGCAGAGTGCAACGAAATCGGGGTCGTTGTCCTTCTCGGCCGACAGGACGGTCGCGATGACCTGAATCTCACTGCGCCACGTCTGCGGGAACAGCGGACGGATCGGGCGATCGATGAGGCGAGACGTGAGAGTCTCCCTGTCCGAAAGCCGACCTTCACGCTTGAAGAAGCCACCCGGGATCTTACCGGCGGCGTAGGTCTTCTCTTGATAATCAACGGTCAGCGGCAGGAAATCCACACTGTCGCGTACCGACGTCGAGGCCGTCGCGGTGACGAGCACCACGGTGTCGCCGTAGCGACACAATGCCGCACCACCGGCCTGCTTGGCCAAGCGGCCCGCCTCGATCGAGAACGGACGTCCAGCCAAGTCCAATTCAACTACCTTTTGCATACATCTCTCCCCCGGTGGACGTCACGTGCGCCTTTACCGAGTCCGGGAGCCGGCCGCTTGCTCATGCGGCGCGGGCCCTACGCGTTAGCGGCGCAGGCCCAGGCGCTCAATGAGCTTCTTGTAACGCGCCAGGTCTTCCCGCTTGAGGTAGTCGAGGAGACGACGTCTCTGCTGGACGAGCTTGATCAGTCCTCGACGCGAATGATTATCCTTCGCGTGGGTCTTGAAATGCTCGGTCAGCCCTGAAATCCGCTCGCTCAACAAAGCGACCTGAACTTCAGATGATCCGGTATCCGTCTCGTGTGCGCGGTAGCTGTCAATCAGCTCGCGCGTGCGCGTCGCGGCCAAAGCCACAGTTCTTCCTCCATCTGTCGATTCTGTCGTGAATTCCGTAACATCGGGATCACGCCCTGTAAAGTTCGCTTGCCTCGGGCATGACGACTCGACGTAGGCGCCATGTCCCTTCTTGTGACTCGAGCACCGCGAGAAGGCCGCCGTTGGGGGCGATGACCGCCCCCAGGGCCTCCTCTGCAGCTGGTTTCTCGAGTCGGTCCAATACATAGCGTTGCCCGGCGGCAATCGCGAAGGCGGTTTTGCCATCCACCGCAAACTCCCTGCACCCCCGCAGGGCCTCACGGGGCGCCAGCACGGGCAAATCGCCCGGCTCGCGTTCGAGAACTGAATCCAACTCCGCGGACTCCTCGATTTGAAAACAGCCGAATTCCGTCCGTCGAAGGCTGGCGAGGCTACCGAGGGTTCCCAGCGCCTTGCCCAAATCCGAGGCCAGCACCCGAACATAGGTCCCCTTGGAGCAGCGGACCTCGAAATCGAGTTCTCCCGGCGTCTCACACGGCTCGACCCGGAACCGCTCCAGGTGGATCGGTCGCGCCTCTCGCTCGACCTCCACGCCCTGGCGCGCCAGTTCGTATAGCCGCTTTCCGCCCTTCTTCACGGCAGAGTACATGGGCGGGATCTGCTCGGAGTCGCCGAGAAAGGTCTCCGCGACCTCTGCCACGCGCTCAGCGGTGAATTCCGGGACCTCAGCCTCGGCCACCGTCTTGCCGGTCACGTCGAGGGTGTCGGTCTCCAGGCCCAGGCGGATCCGTCCGGTGTAGGCCTTGTGCTCGGCGCCGAGAAACTGCGCGATTCTCGTCCCGCCGTCGATACAGAGTGGCAAGAGGCCCGTCGCCATGGGGTCGAGTGTCCCCAGATGGCCCACGCTCGACGGCCGATGGCGGCGCTTCACCGCGCGGACGACGTCTGCCGAGGTGCAACCACTCGGCTTGTCGATCAAGAGAATCCCGTCGGGCACTAGTCCGTCTTTTCGTCGTTCAGAGATCGTAGGAGGGAGTCGATGTGGCGGGCTTCGTCGAGTTCTTCGTCGTACAAGAACTGGAGCTCCGGTGTGACACGAAGCTCCAGGTCCTTCGCGAGGCGGCGCCGCAGGTATGGGACCACGCGTCCCAGCGCCTCGGTCGCCTCGGTTGGGTCCCCCTGCTCTTTTGAGAGCAGCGCGAAATACACCCGGGCCTGCCGAAGATCCGGGGTGACCTTCACTCGGGTGATGTTGGCGGCGGCCGCACGTTGGTCGCGGATGTCCTGTACGAGGATCTGGCCGATCACTCGTTGGATCTCGCTCGCGACACGTTCGGCGCGACGGCTGGGCGTACCGCCCGCCGCCACGGCGTCCGCTTCCGCGCGCCGTCGGCGATCACGCTTCAAACAGGAACCGCTTTCCTGGAACCGATCGAACTCAGGCCGGCAGCAGAGCCGACGCGCCGCCCATCTCAGGCGACACTGGCGGCACTCGGCTGATTGCCACTGGGTGACGGCGGCGGGAGCTTACGCGCGACTTCCTCAAGCTCGTAGACCTCGATGACGTCGCCCGGTTTCAGATCGTTGAAGCCTTCGAGCCCGATACCGCACTCGTACCCCGACGCCACTTCGCGGACATCATCCTTGAAGCGCCGCAGGCTGCCGATCTTGCCCTCGTGGACGACCGCGTGGTCCCGCAGCAGGCGCGCGAGGCCCCCGCGCAGGATCTTGCCGTCGTTGACCGAAGACCCGGCAATGACTCCGGCGCCGCTGACACCAAAGATCTCGCGAACCTCCGCACGACCGACGGTGCGCTCGCGCACCGCAGGAGAGAGCATGCCTTCCAGGGCATCTCGAACCTGATTGATCGCGTCGTAAATGATCGTGTACAGGCGCAAATCGACGCCTTCGCGCTCCGCGAGCTTCCCGGCCTTCGGCTCGGGTCGGACGTTGAAGCCGATGATGACGGCGTTCGACGCAGACGCCAGCAAGACGTCCGATTCGGTGATGCCGCCGACTGAGGCGTGGATCGTCGAGACCTTCACCTCTTCGTTCGCCAATCGAGTGAACGCGTCGGTGAGGGCATCGATGGAACCCTGTACGTCCACCTTCAGGACCACGCGAAGCTCCTTCGCGGCATCCGATTCGAGCTGCTTGTAAAGATCGTCCAGCGAAACCTTCGCCGGCTTCGAGAGCTCGGCTTGACGCTGCTTGTCCGAGCGGTGTTCGGCGACCTGGCGTGCAGTTGCGTCGTCGGCGACGCCGGCGAATGAATCGCCCGCCGCGGGCACGCCGCTCAGGCCAAGAATTGAGACAGGCGTAGAGGGGCCGGCTTCCTTCACAGGCCTGCCCTGCCAATCCAGCATGGCGCGGAGTCGACCGTGCTGTAGGCCGACCACGAACGGGTCGCCGGCGCGCAGCGTGCCTTCTTGGATGAGAACCGTCGCGACCGGGCCGCGACCACGATCGAGCTTGGCTTCGACGACCGAGCCGCGTGCACGAATTTCGGGGTTCGCCTTCAGGTCCATCAAATCGGCCTGGAGGAGCACCATCTCGAGAAGTTGATCAACACCCTCGCCCGTCTTCGCCGAGACGGGCACGAACGTGGTGTCACCGCCCCAGTCTTCGGGAACGAGGCCGTTGTCGGACAGACCTTGCTTCACCTTCTCGAGGTCGGCATCGGGACGATCGATCTTGTTGACCGCGACGATGACTGGCACTTCCGCCGCACGAGAGTGATTGATGGCCTCGACGGTCTGCGGCATCACGCCGTCGTCCGCCGCCACGACCAAGATGACGATGTCGGTCACCTTGGCACCACGGGCGCGCATTGAAGTGAACGCTTCGTGGCCGGGGGTGTCGAGAAACGCGATACGGCGGCCGTTCACGTCGGCGGTATAGGCGCCCATGTGCTGCGTGATGCCGCCCGCTTCGCCGTCCGCGACGCGTGCTTCGCGAATGTAGTCGAGCAGCGAGGTCTTGCCGTGATCGACGTGGCCCATCACCGTCACGACCGGATCGCGCGGCCCCGACTCGCCCTTGGTTTCCTCGGCCGCGGTGCCTTCGATCTCTTTTTCGGCGTCGAAGGCGACGTTTTCCACGGTGTACTCGAACTCGGACGCGACGAGCGTCGCATGATCCGCATCGAGGAAGTGGTTCATCGTGGCCATCACGCCCATTTCCATGAGCTTCTTGATGACCTCGCCGGCCTTCAGTCCCATCGCCTTGGCGAGTTCGCCGACCGTAATGCCTTCGGAAATCCGGACCTGACGCTTGCGGGCCGACGGCGTGGTGATCTCGGTCCGACGCTGCTCCTTGCCGGGCGCCGCGCGCTTCTTCTGCGGCTTGCGGCCCATGCGGCCGCCCTTGCGCTCGCTGAACGGATCGAACTGACCCGGCTTGCGAATGACCTTCTTGCCCTTGCGACGGCGGGGGGTGTCGTCGGTTCCGGTCCCAGGCGTGGCTACGCCCGTGGGCGCCGCACCGCCCGGGCCGGGTCGGCTGGGGCGCGGCGGCGGCTCGGCCTTTTTCAGGTCGATCTTGCCGAGGACCTGCACGCGGCGCATGCCGTCATCCAGGCTCGGCGCCGTCGGATCGATCCGCGGCGCGACCGTCCTCGTCTGACGCGCCGGCGTAGTCGCTGCTGGCTCGGGCTCGATCGCAATCTCCGTCGCCGAGGCTTCGGCGACGGCTTCGGCTGGCACCTCCGCGGGAGGAGCCTCTTTGGGCGCCTCTGCAGGGTCGGCGTCGGCTACGACTTCGACCGGAGCTTCCGGAGCTTCCGGAGCTTCCGGAGCAGACTCTTCGACTACCGGCTTCTCGGGCTCCGGCAGATCTAGGAGCGCCGCGTCGTCGTCGGCCGACGAATCGTCGCCGAGCATCGGCGCAGCCTCCGCCTCGGGCGGCAGCAGGCCATCGTCCGCAGGTGTCTCCAACGGTGCGGGCGGCATTTCCGGGAGGTCGAGCAGACTTCCGTCGTCGAGATTGCCGGCGTCGGTCGCCGAGATCTCTTTGCGCTCGATGACCTCCACCTTCTTGCGGCGGCGGCGGATCACGTTCGTGCCCACCCGCGCTTCAACGATCCGCTCGCGGGTCGTTACCTCGCCTTCGGAGTCACGCTCGGTGACGACCCGTTCCCCGACGACACGCTCGTCGCCCACTCGGATCGAAGCATCCGAACCGCGTCCAACGGCGGTCTGCACACGACCGAGGTCGGCGTCCGCAAGACTGCTCTGCGAACGCTTCCCGGTGATGCCCAGCTCCGCGATTCTGGCGAGGAGCTCCTTGGTAGGTAGCCCCCATTCCTTCGCCAGTTCGTGGATCCTCTTGGCCATAGTACTTCGGTCCCTCTCCGGTTCATCCGCTCAGGAGATCTCGGCCGTTGCGACGAGAGCCTCACGGGCATCACGCGCAATGCGGGCGCGCAGCCCCGGCACGAGTTTTTTACGCGCAACGAACTTCGTCGCGCAGTCCCCCGACGGGTGCAGATAGCTACCTCGACCACCCGCCCGTCGCCACTCCAAGCTACCATTGCCCACAAGGCCGAACCGGCGCATGTGGTCCTTCGGCGCACGTCCACCGCAGCCCGCACAGGTGCGGACCGGCGCGGGGCGCGTGTGGCGCCTATGCAGGCCTCCGATCAAGCCTTGTCCCCTTCGGCCGGCGGGGTCTCTTCGGCCGCCGCAGTGGCCTCTTCGGCCGGCGGAGTCTCTTGTGCAGCCACGGCCGCCTCGTCGGCCGCTGGTGCGGCCTCATCGTCCAAGACGACGCCCGAGTCGTCCGCGGCCGGGTCGCCTTCCAGGGCGAGCCCTTCCTCGAGCGCGCGTGTCGCCTCGGCCTCGGCTTCGGCCTTCGCGAGGGCATCGGCTTCCGCCTTCGCGATTGCCTCGGCTTCGGCTCGCACCGCCGCCTCGGCTTCGAGCACCTTGACCTCCGCTACGTGCGGAATCGCGGCTTCGATGATGGCCGCTGCTCGCTCTGCGTCTAGCCCCTCGACCTCGGCCAGTGCGTCGACCGGGGACAGCGAGATCTCTTCCGCCGACTTGAAGCCGTGCTGCATCAGCAGCTCGGCTGTAACATCACTGACTCCCGGGACACCGGTGAGCGAGGCTCGCGACTGGCGCACTTCCTCGTCGGCCTCGGACTCACCGCGCACGTCGAGACGCCACCCGGTCAGGCGCGAGGCCAACGTGACGTTCTGGCCTTTCTTGCCGATCGCGAGCGACAGCTGGTCATCGGGAACGATGACCTCCATCGAGTGCTCGTCCTCGTCGAGGATGATCTTCGCGACCTTGGCCGGCGCAAGCCCCCGGCAAACGAACTCAGCCGGGTCTTCAGTCCAGTGGATGATGTCGATCTTCTCGCCGCGCAGCTCCTGCACGACCGCCTGCACGCGCGTTCCGCGCATGCCGACGCAGGCGCCGACCGGGTCGACGTCGCGATCGTGGGAGACGACGGCGATCTTCGCGCGACCGCCCGGCTCGCGAACCGCGGCCTTCACCTCGACGATACTCTCGTAGATCTCCGGGACTTCCTGACGGAACAGCTCAATCAGAAGGTTCGGATGTGTGCGGCTCAGGATGATCTGCGGGCCCTTGGCCGTTAGATCGACGTCGTAGATGTAAGCGCGAATCCGGTCACCCTGCCGGTAGCGTTCGCGCGGGATCTGCTCGCGCTCGGGCAGGATCGCATCCGTGCGGCCCAGGTTGACGATGATGTTCTTGCGCTCGAAGCGCTGAACGATGCCGGAGAAGATCTCGCCCTTCCGGTCCTTGAACTCGTTGTAGATGATTTCGCGCTCGGCATCGCGGACCTTCTGGATGATCGCCTGCTTTGCGGCCTGCGCGCCGATCCGACCGAAGTCGCTTCGGGGGAGCTTGGCGAGAAATTCATCGCCGACCTCGGCTTCGGGGTCGTAGCTCTTGCGGGCGGTCTCCAGGGTGATCTCCGAAAGGGGATCGATCACCTCGTCGACGACGCGCTTGATCTCGAAGAGCTCGACCTCGCCGATGTCCTGGTTGTACTGCGCTTCGATCTGGCGTTCGGCGCCCAGCATCTTTCGCGCAGCCTGAACCATCGCGCTCTCGACGGCCTCGATGACCACATCGCGATCGATCTGCTTTTCTTTGCTGACTTGTTCGATGACTCGGCCGAGCGGAAGCTCCATCTTCGTCTCTCAGTCTCGCTCGCCCCGGAGGTCCCGGGCGAAGTCATGCTCGTAGTGGGCGTCGTCGATCAGCCCATACGGGACGGAAAGTCGGCCATGGGAGCGGTCATCGATCTCGATGCCCCCTTCTCCCGCGGAGACCAAGAGGCCTGCGAATCTCTTCGCGCCCTCGATCGCCGTCGTGGTCCGAAGGGCGACTTCCTTGCCACAGAAGCGGTTGAAGTCAGCCGGCTTCTTCAGCGACCGATTCACACCCGGCGAAGAGCATTCGAGCGTGTATTCGACGGGCACGGTGTCGTGCGCATCCAGCAGGTCACTCAGCTCGCGACTCACCTTGGCGAGGTGGTCGACGCTGATGCCGCCCTCACGATCGAGGACGAGGCGAAGGACGTTCCGTCCGCCGCCGGGCGCAAACTCGACGTCGACGAGCTCGAGGCCAAGGGCCTCGGCCACCGGTCGGGCGAGCTCCGCCACCGCTGTAGGTACCTGTTCGCTCAAATTTTCTCCGCTTAACAGCCCAAAAACCGTCTTCCGTCCGCCAAGAGCAGATGGCACAAACAAAAAAAGCGGGCTGGGGGCCCACTTTTCGACAGCCTAGGGTTGGAAACGCTTAGCACGCGCTACGCGGACCGACAACTGCCCGGAATCTGGACGAAAACATAAACCGCCCACTTTTTGGGACAGATTCTCAGTCCTCGAGGTCGTGCAGGGTCTTCAGGTCGAGGATCTCGATGTTCTTTTTGCCGTTCGGTGTGTGAACGACGACCTCGTCGCCGACCGCCTTGTTCAGCAGCGCCTGTCCAATGGGTGAGCTGATCGAAATCGTCGGGGTCCCGCGCTCGACCTCCTCGGGGAAGACGATGTGGTACTCGACCTCGGCCCCGGAGTCGGCATCTTCGACGGTGACCCGGCTCCCGTACGAAGCCCGGTCGAGCGGTATTCTCGCCCGATCGTAGACCGAGAGGTCTCCGATCCGTTCGCGTATCTGAGCCATGCGGGCCCTGACGAGGCCCTGCCGGTTCTTCGCGGCGTCGTATTCCGCGTTCTCCCGCAGGTCTCCGTGGGCGCGAGCCTCCTCGAGGCGCTTGGGGAGTTCCTGGGTCATCTCCACCTGGAGATCTCCCAGCTCCTCCTTGAGCTTCACGATGATCGGTAGCTCTTTCATTACTTCCTCGGGTCAGCTGCCGGAGGCCGTTCGGCCTGCTGCCGCCACATATTCCTGTCCAGAATACGACGATTCCGTGGCGGAGAGCATGCGCTCGACCTCGTCACGGAACGGGATCTCGCCGGTAAGGTACCAGTACATGAGCGATGCCCCCAACCCAACGCCGATCATGAACCGTATCATCAGTCCTCTACCCGGCTCGCGGCCATGTGCACACGATACAAATTCGTTCGCGCGCGCCTCGCGGAGGCGAGCCCCGCCCTATAGGAGCGGAGTGCGAGCCATCCCGTGACCTGGATCGTAGACGTTCTGCTGGCACTTCTCTACCCACCGAGCTGCGTGGCTTGCGACCGCGACCTGCTCCGCGCGGGCCCGCCGCGCTTCTGCGGCGCCTGCCGAGCGTCTCTCGGGAACGTCGTCGATCCCTGCCGGCACTGCGCCGAGCCGGCCGCAGCCCCCATTTGCGATCGCTGCGCGCTGGACTTGCCCCCCTTCCGCAGGACTCTCGCCTGCTCGCCTTACCGGGACGACTCGACCCTGGCGGCCGCGATTGTCCGGTGGAAGTACGACGGCGCGCCCGAGGTCGGCGTTGCGCTCGAGCGCGAGTTCGCCGAGCGGACAGCCTCTGCGGGCCTGTGCTACGACCTCGTCGTGCCGGTCCCGCTGCATCGCTCGAAGCTTAGAAGCCGGGGGTTCAACCAGGCAGCGCTCCTCGCCCGCGCACTCACGCGGCTCGCACCGACTACCGGCCGCTTCGCCCCCGACGTCCTCATTCGCACGAGCGCAGCATCGGTCCAAGCACGGCTGGGACGAGGCGCTCGAAGCCGGAACGCGCGTGCGGCCTTCCGCGCCCGACGGCCGGTCCCCGGAAGAACCATCCTCCTGGTCGACGACGTCTTCACGTCCGGCGCCACTGCCGCGTCCTGCGCCTCCGCTCTCCGCGACGCCGGAGCCAGCCTCGTCGACGTCGCGGTACTGGCACGCACCCCCCGCAGCGGCGCGCGGCCATGACGGAGCGCGCTACCTGGGACCGCCGCTACGAGACCGCTGATCCGCCCGCGCCCCCGTCTCCGTTCGTCGTGGCGCAAGCGACGGCTCTGGCGGCTGCCGGAGCCCCCGGTCGAGCTCTCGACCTCGCCTGCGGCGCCGGCCGCCACGTGAGGTTACTGGCCGACTTGGGGTTCTCCTCGGTCGCGCTGGACTTCTCGCTAGCCGCCGTCGGGCGAGCGGCCAGCGGGCCCGCGTTCGGGGTGGTCGCCGATGCGGGCGCCCTCCCGTTTCGCACGGGTTCGTTCGATCTGATCGTCCAGACCTGCTTCCTCGACCGGGCGCTCTTCCCCACCTTGAGCGCCCTGCTCCGTCCTGGCGGCGTACTGATAGCCGAGACGTTCGCCCTCGCGCAGTTCGAGGCTACCGGCCACCCCCGGCGGGAGTATTGCCTCGGTCCGGGCGAATTCGAACATCTTTGCGAAGCGCCCGAGACAGGCCTCGAGATCACCGCTGCATCGAGTGCAGATCGCGGCGATGAAAAAAAGCCACGGCACCTCTGCGCAATCGCAGCCCGTCGGGCTTGAGTTTCCCTGCCATCGTCCTAATAACAGACAGCCTGTTGGAGGCGCTCACGGGCGGCCCCCCGTTTCTATGAATCTCGGCATCCTCATATCGGGCCGCGGATCGAATCTCAAAGCGATTCTCACCGCGGTCGCCGAACATCGACTAGATGCCACTTCGCGCGTCGTGGTCAGTAACCGCGCCGGTGTGGGCGGTCTCGAGTATGCGCAGAAACGCGACATCCCAACGAGCGTCGTGCCGCACGGCGAGTTCGCGACGCGCGCGCTGTTCGACGAGGCCGTCGTTGAGATCCTTCGTGCGCACGATGTCGACACCGTCGCGCTCGCCGGCTTCGATCGACTCATCACACCGGTTCTCCTCGATGCCTTCCCGGGGCACGTCGTGAACGTGCACCCCGCTCTGCTTCCCTCGTTTCCAGGCCTTCATGCGCAGAGACAAGCCTTGGAGTACGGAGCGCGCGTGACCGGCGTCACCGTACACCTCGTGGACGAGCAGATGGACCACGGCCCCATCCTTGCGCAAGCAGCCGTGCCCGTACTCGACGACGACACTGAAGAGAGCCTCGCTTCGAGGATTCTCGAGGAGGAGCACAGAATCTATCCGCTCGCGCTTCAGCGCCTCGCCGACGGCGCTATCCGCGTTGAGGGCCGCCGGGTCTTGGGAGGCGTCCCATCGACGTAAAGGATCAGCGAAGCTCACCGACCGCAGCCGAGGTACGAGGGCTGCGCGAACGGGGCGAACTCCATCGGGTCATCGATCAGTACGGTGCAATCGACGAGAGTGGCGTCGAGGGTTGGGACGATCTCGACCTCGTGCTCGAACTCGCGCGAACCTATTCGCTCGTCGGCAACGAGGCTCGGGTCGAGCAGTTCTTTCTTCGCTGCGTCGAGCTGAATCCGCGTCGCGCCGCGCTCTATCACTGTCAGATCGGCTGGCACTTCCAGCGCAAGAAGCGGTGGGCGCGCGCGCTCTCGTGGTACGACCGCGCGCTCGAGACCTTCCAGGCCTATCATCTCTGCCTGTTCCGCAAGGGCTACTGCCTCGAACGCCTCCACCGCCCCCGTGCTGCGGTCGATGCGTTCAAGTCCGCCGACGAGTCGTACTCAGCATCTCCACCGGAACAACAAGAGCGCGGCCGTGGGATTCAGATTCAGGTTCTCTTTCACCTGGCGCGCAACCTCCGCGAGGTCGGAGAAACCGAGCGGGCCCGCGCGGCGCTGGACCGCTGCGCCCACCTCGACGACCGGCCGGGCGAGCGTGTCATCCGTAGCGAGCACCGATTGGCGAGCTACGGCGAAACCTACCTGCGCGACGAGAATCACCAAGCCGCCATCCGCTGCCTCGAGGAGGCCCGCGGCCTCGACGCCGGCTCGTCCGTCATCTGGGAGCGGCTCGGCCGCGCGTATGAACGCAGCGATCGCCTCGAAGATGCCGAGGCCGCGCTTCGCCGATCGACAGAGCTCCCCAAGGGAGAGGTCGCGTTGGTCGCGCTCGGTTCGTTCCTGCGCCGCGCCGGCCGAGTGACCGAGGCTGCCCAGGTTCTGGCCAGCGCGCTCGAGCGTCACCCGCGAGGTGAAGTCCAGATCCGCATGGAGTTCGCCGAGCTCCAGATCGCACTCAACCGTCCGCGCTCGGCACTCGAAGAGCTCGAACGACTCGCCGGGGGACGCGTCCCTCCGGGGTCGACCCTGGCCGCCGCGGTAGAGTCGCGCATCGCGGAAGTGCTGATCCAGCACGGACAGCTCTCGCGTGCCCTCCCGTACCTACGCTCCGCGGCCGAACAAGAAGCTGCGGGCGAAGTGGAGCGTGCCCGTTTGGATGCCCTCCTTGCGCGCATCGAATCTCCCCAGGGGCAGCCGACGGCGACCGAGAGCGTCGTCGACGAGCCGCTGCCCGACGAGCTCGCACGAGTGCTCGGTCGTGAGCGCCCCAGAGTCGAGGGCCGCGTCGCGAGCTACTTCGCAGACCGCGGGTTTGGCTTCATCGCACATGGCGACGGCGGCGAGACGATCTTCTTCCACGTGAGCCACTGCGAGATCCGCGACGGAGAAGCCCTCGCGGCCGGGAACGAAGTGTCGTTCGTGGTCGGTCTGAACCAGCGGAACCGCCGACCCCAGGCCGAGAAGGTCCGGCTGCGCGCGGCGGCGCAGTAGCGCTACCGGACCGCGCGGTACAGCCGCGCCAAACGGTCTGGCGAGACGCCCACGAAGTATGCGAACCGAAGCCACCACATCAGGGTGATCGTCCGAAGGACGCCTCGCGTCTCCCAACGCCGTCCGGACGTACTCACCTTCGCGCGGAGACTCGCGATCGGCCCCTCATCCTTCAGGCGCTTGCTGAGTGCGAGGTCCTCCATCACAGGAATGGCCTCGAACCCGCCGACGGCCTCGAACACGGCGCGCCGCACGAAGATCGCCTGATCCCCGGTGTAGAGGCGGCTCCAGCGCGATCGCCGATTCATCGCAGCCGCGACAACGCGAAGCATCGCACTGGCTCCGCGCAGATCGACGTCGAAACGGCCCGCGACGGCACCCTCATCGAGTGCGGCACAGACCTGATCGTGCCAGTCCGCGGGCAACCACGTGTCCGCGTGAAGGAAGATCAAGGCATTCCCGGTGGTCGACTCGGCCCCCACGTTCATCTGGTTCGCGCGGCCCCGTGTCGCCTGGACCACCCGGACCCCCAGCGCCTCGGTGCGCGCCACCGTGTCGTCCGCGCTCCCGCCGTCGACCACGACGATCTCATGCGTTCCCGCCGGCCCCACGCTGCGCAGCGCCGCCTCGATCTCGTGCGCTTCCTCGAGCGCAGGTACCACGACGGAAACCGACCACGGGCCGGTCGGCGTCATCGCGCGTCCGCGGCGACTGCCGCCGCTTCCTTCGCGCCGGCCCCGACGAGCTCGGTCACCGAGTTGCAGCCCCGCCGCGCCAGCTCGCGATCGAGCTGGATGGCGAGGCGTCGCGCTAGGAGCGGGCCTTCGTAGATCATCCCGGTGTAGAGCGAGACGAGATCGGCGCCCGCGTCGAGCTTCGCGATGACGTCCTCCACCGTGAAGATGCCGCCGATCCCGATGATCGGTACGTCGGGCCCGACGACGAAGCGGATCCGCGAGAGGATTCGAGTCGACCGCTCGCGCAGCGGTGCCCCCGAAAGACCACCGACCTCGGCGCGCAGCGGACTCGCGATGCCCTCGCGAGACAGGGTCGTGTTGGTCGCGATGAAGCCTTCCGCGCCCGCCGACAGTGCGGCGGCGCAGATTTCGGGAACGCCGTCCTCGGCGAGATCCGGCGAGAGCTTCACCAGGACCTTCGGGCAACTCACGCCGAGCCCCAGCAGTTTGAGCTCGCCGCATACCGCCTCGACGAGCTTGGCGAGACGCGTCGGCTCCTGCAGATCCCGCAGTCCGGGAGTATTGGGGGAACTCACGTTTACCGCGACGTAGTCCGCGTAGCGGCCGAGTCGGCGGGTAGACTCGCGGTAGTCCAGAAGTTCCTTTTCCGGATCGCCGACGTGCACGCGAGAACTGCCGACGTTGATTCCGACCGGAGCGCGGGGTCGCGCGTGCAGGCTTGCGTTCAACCGGGCCTCGACGGCCGTCGCCCCTTGGTTGTTGAACCCGAGCCGGTTCACGACCGCCTCGTCTTCGGGCAGCCGGAACAAACGTGGCGAGGGATTCCCCGGCTGGGCGAGTGCGGTGACGGTTCCCAGTTCGGCGAAGCCGAAACCCAGAGCAGGCCACAGATGGCTCGCGACCGCGTTCTTGTCGAAGCCCGCGGCGAGGCCGATTGGGTTCGGAAAGGTCAATCCGAGGAGGCGCCTCTCCAGGCGAGAGCTCGTCGGCGGAGCGGCGCGCAGGCCCGCACGTGCAGCCCAACCCAAGGCCGTTCCCGCGACGCTTGAGAGGCGGACCGCCTGACGATGCGCCTCTTCCGCTCCGAGCCCGAAGAGCAGCGGACGAATCCGCGCGTACAGGGACTCGCTCACTCGCTCAGCAGCGGATCCAGTTGTCCGCGACTCTCGAGCGCCGCGAGTTCGTCGTAGCCGCCGATGGACTCGTCGCCGATGAAGATCTGCGGCACCGTGCGCTGCCCGGTGACGTCCGCCAGTCGCGCCCGCTCCTCGAAGTCGCCGGCGACGTCGACTTCAGTGAATGCGACGCCTTTTTCTGCGAGAAGATCCTTCGCAGCGTGACAGTAGGGGCAGTAGGGCGTGGTGTAGATTTTGACCGCGGACATCCTGCCTTTTTCCTAGAGGTTGGCCCCACCTGCGGCAAATAGGAGACGACGTGAAGGATTTCGACGATCTGGTGGCGGTCATGGCCCGCCTGCGAGCCCCCGACGGCTGCCCCTGGGACCGGGAGCAGACGCACTCCTCCATCCGGAAGTACGTGATCGAGGAGGCCTACGAGGTGGCCGAAGCGATCGACCAGGGTGACCCGAACGAGCTCTGCACCGAGCTCGGTGACCTGCTCCTTCAGGTGGTCTTCCACGCCCGGATGGCCGAGGAGGCCGGCACATTTGCCGTCGCGGACGTTTGTCAGGCGGTCGTCCAGAAGCTCGAGAGGCGTCATCCCCACGTCTTCGGCGACGTCGGGGTAAGGGATTCCGCCGAGGTGTCCACGAACTGGGAAGTCATCAAGGCCGCCGAACGTGGGCCCGGCGCCTCGGCCATCGACGGGGTTCCAAAGGCCCTACCCGCCCTTCAGCGGGCGGAACGAGTCTCGGAGAAGGCGTCCCGCACAGGCTTCGACTGGCCGGGTCCGGCCGAGGTTCTGGAGAAGCTGGACGAGGAGCGGGCGGAGCTCGCGGAGGCCCTCGCCGGGGGCGATCCCGAGAGAATCGGCGACGAGCTCGGGGACGTCCTATTCACGGTGGCCAACCTCGCCCGGAAGCTCGAACGGGAGCCGGAGTTGGCCCTCAGCCGGGCCGTCGACCGGTTCGAGCAACGATTCCGGCAAGTGGAATCGACCGCACGCGAAGCGCGCGAAGACCTAGGGGCCCTTGCCCCCGAGGCCCTGGAGGCCCGCTGGCAGGCTGCAAAAAGAACCCTCGCAGGCGGTCAGACGGATTGACCCGGGCGCGCCCGATCGTTAGGGAACGCGGGATCAGGCGAGGAATCTAATGGCGAATCACCCATCAGCGATCAAACGGCACCGTCAGTCCATCAAGCGCGCAGCCCGGAATCAGGCGATCCGGACCAACGTGCGGACTTCGGTGAAAAAGGTGCGCGCCCTCGTCCAGTCGGGCGACAAGGCGGCCGCGACCGAAGCGGTCATCCAGGTACAGCGCACACTGGACAAGGCTGTCTCGAAGGGTGTTCTGCATCGCAAGAACGCCTCTCGCCGAGCCGCTCGCCTCGCGCGTCACGTCGACGCGTTGAGCTGAAGCAGCATCCTCTCCAAACCCGCGGCAGGGTCTCCATGCCCGGTCTTGGCGGCGACGTCGACCTGACCGAGCTGGCGTAGCGCACGAACCAGCTCCCCCCGGCGGAAGTTCCGCGCCCGCGGGACTACGAAGTAGCCGCGACCGCCGCCGAAGGCCTTCATCGCGGCTGATTCGTCGAGCCCCGAATCCAGGAGCGCCCGGGCACGCAGCAACGCACGGAGCGCGCCCGCCAGCTGCCCCACGATCATTTCTGGTCGCTCTCCCTGCGCGAGCGACCTGCGAAGCTCCGCGATCGCACGACCGATGCGCCGCTCACGCAGCGCCCCCTCGAGCGCGAAGGCGGTGAGAGCGCGCTCGCCTCCGAGGCTCTCGAGAACCTGCCTCGGCTCGACCTTGTTGTCGCCGAACCGCAGCGAGAGCTTCTCGAGCTCGTTCACCATCCGCGACGTATCGTCTTGGATGAAGTCCACGAAGACGGCCAGTGCCTCACGGGTCAACTGAACCGAGCGCTCCTTCGCGAGGCCGGCCGCCGCATCGATCAGCTCGCCCCGCGCACGGCTTCCGTCGCGTTTGGAACCCATCCCGAGCATCTCGACGTCGCCCTGCTTCTTCAGTGCCGCAAAGAGGGTCTTCCGCATGTCCGGCGCTTCGCTGACCACGACGAAACGGGTCTGGGGAGGGATGTCGTCCAGCAGCGCCGCGACGCCCTTCTGGACGTCTTCTCTGAGCTTCTCCGGCTGCCGCAGCGCGACGAACCGGGTGCCCATGAGGGGCAGGGTCATGACCGCGACGCAGATCGACTCGAGGTCGGTACGGTCCCCGTAGATCGTCTCGGCCGCGCCGAAGGCCGGCGGGTCGCCGACGGCATCCTTCTGAAGCGCGGCGAGTCTTTCTCGGACGAGATACGAATCGCCCGCAAGGAGGAGCGCCTTGGCCGAGTCGCGTTTCGGCTTGGGCTTTGCCTTGGCCTTGGCAGCGCCGCCCTTGGCGGCCGACTGGCGCTTCGTACTCAGAAGTCCTCCACCATCGAGTTGTAGAGATCGCGGGACATGTTCTCCAGAACGCGTTCGATCGCCTCGTCTTTCTGCGATTCGGACAGCTGCACTTCGGTGAGTTGGGCGAGGTTCTGCTGGTTCAACGTGGATTGCTCCTGGAACTGGGAGGACTGAACCACGACGGTCCCTGGCACCGCGCCGAACGAGTCGCTCTCCCGCAGGTTCGCCACCCGCCAGACGAGCGCCTTGCGGCGCGTATCCAGCAGCGAAGCTGAGAGCGTCATGACCGTCTCGTACTGGAGAGCCTCATCCGAGTTCGAGAAGGCGATCGGGCGGGACTGAAGCGACTCAATCACGCCCTCCAAGACCACATCGGCCGTGTCTTCGGAGACCAGCTCGAAGTTCCCGCGGCGCAGGATCTCGTCCTCGAGCGCGTCGCGGACGCCGTTCTCGAGGCCGGGTTCACGGCTCTGATTGGTGAAGGTCGAGACGTAGACGGTGGTTCCGCCGCCCGGGAGTACACTCGCGTCGCCGGGGAAGTGATACCCGCAGCCGACGATTCCGAGCGAAACCACCACTGCCAGCCACCGAACCATCCGTTCCTCCTCGATACGCGCGTTCGCGGTGCGCTCAGGCGACCACGTTCACCAGACGACCGGGAACCACGATCACCTTGCGGATCTCACGGTCACCCACCAACTCCTTCACCTTGTCGCTCGCAAGCGCCTGCTCGCGCAAGGCATCGCGATCCGCATCCCGCGCCACGACGAGACGATCACGCACTTTGCCGTTCACCTGCAAGGCGATCTCGACCGTATCCTCGACGAGGGCTCCTTCGTCCCACGACGGCCAGCCCCCGTCAAAAACCGAGCCCTCGCCCCCGAACCAGGAATGGAACTCCTCGGCGAGATGCGGCGCGAACGGTGCGAGGAGCCGCGCGACGGTCCACGCCATCCCACAGAACAGCGGGGAGGCCTCGGGCGCCGCCGAACGCTGCTTCTGCGCCTCGTTCAGGAGCTCCATCAGGGCCGCGATCGCGGTGTTGAACGCGAAGGCTTCCGTGTCCTCGGTCACCCGCTTGATCGTTACGTGCAGGCGTCGGCGGAGCTGCTGCTCCTCGTCGGAAAGGCCGTCGGCGGACGCGATCAGGCCATCGAGGCCCGCGGCGCCCAGCCGCGCATGCTCCGCCGCTATCTTCTCGCGATCGGGCTTGAAGAGACTCACCCACCGGTTCAAGAAGCGCTCCGCGCCGCCGACTCCTTCGTCGCTCCATTCCATGTTGTTCTCGGGTGGCGCGGCGAACAGCAGCGTGATGCGGGCGACGTCGGAGCCGTGCTCGCGAATGAACGGTCCCATCGGCACGCCATTCCCCGAACTCTTGCTCATCGTGACCGGCCCACTCCGTGCACTCCAGTCCTCCCCGCGGGCGACCAGGGTGTGGCTGTTTTCTTTCAGGCGATCGCGCATCTCGGCCACAGAGAGCGCGTCCGCGGAGAGGCCGAGGGTCTTCTGGAGCTCTTCGGGCGGCGCCAGGCGACCGTCCGCCGTCGTCTCCAGCGGCGTCGTCACCCGGCGCTGGACCATGCCCTGCGTGAAGAGCGCCCGGAACGGCTCGTCCTCGGGGACCAGCCCTTCGTCGTAGAGCACCTTCGTGATGAAGCGCGAGTACAGAAGATGGAGGATCGCGTGCTCGACGCCGCCGATGTACTGGTCGATCGGCATCCATCGCTGGATCGCCTCGGGCGACCAGATGGCCTCCTCGTTCTGCGCGTCGACGTAGCGCAGGTAGTACCAGGAAGAGTCGACGAACGTGTCCATCGTGTCCGTGTCGCGCAGGGCGGGCTCACCCGTTTCGGGATCCTTCGCGTGAACGAACTCCGGGCTCGAGGCGAGCGGCGACTTGCCGTGCGGGAGGTAGTCCTCGATCTCGGGCAACCGCACCGGCAGGTCCTCTTCCGGAACCGGCACGACGGTACCGTCGGCCAGGTGCAGCATCGGGATGGGGGCACCCCAGTAACGCTGCCGACTCACAAACCAATCGCGCAGCCGGTAGGTGACCGTCGCTTTGCCGAGGCCGCGTTCGTCCAGCCATGCGGTGATGGCACGACCGGCTTCCCGGTTCGGCTGCCCGTCGTACTCGCCGGACTGCACCATGAGACCGTCTTCGGCCGAGGCTTCTGCCGGCTCGCCGTCGGGCGCTTTGCCGTCGGCCGCAATCACCGTCCGGATCGGAAGACCCATCTTCCGAGCGAACTCGAAGTCCCGCGTATCGTGGGCGGGCACGGCCATGATGGCGCCGGTTCCGTACCCGGTGAGGACGTAATCGGCGATCCATACCGGAACTTCTTCGCCGTTCACCGGGTTCACGCACGACGCACCGAGCGGAACGCCGGTCTTCTCGCGCTCGAGGCTCTGACGATCGATCTCGCTTCGCCGTGCGGCCTGCGCCACGTAGGCATCGACTTCCTCGCGGCGCTCGTCACTAGTGAGAGTCGCGACCAGCGGGTGCTCCGGCGCGAGAACCAGGAAGGTCGCCCCGAAGAGCGTGTCTGCGCGCGTCGTAAAGACTGTGACGGACTCGTCGCGGCCGACGACCTTGAACCGGGCTTCCGCACCCTCGCTGCGCCCAATCCAGTTGCGCTGCATCGCGCGAACCTTCTCCGGCCACGCGTCGAGCTTGTCGAGATCCTGCAGCAGTCGTTCTGCGTAGTCGGTGATCTTGAAGAACCACTGCGAGAGCTCGCGCTTCTCGACGAGCGCTCCACTGCGCCAACTCCGGCCGGACGCATCGACCTGCTCGTTCGCGAGGACGGTTTGATCCACCGGATCCCAGTTCACCGTCGCCGTCGCTCGGTACGCGAGGCCGCGCCGATGCAGCAAGAGGAACAGCCACTGTGTCCACCGGTAGTAATCCGGCTCGCACGTCGTCACTTCGCGCGACCAGTCGTACATCAGACCCGCCGCTTCGAGAGAACTCTTCGACTCCGCGATGTTGCCGAGGGTCCAGTCGCGCGGAGGCCTGCCGGTCTTGATGGCCGCGTTCTCCGCCGGGAGGCCGAACGCATCCCACCCGAACGGATGCAGGACATCGTAGCCTTGCATGACGTAGTAGCGGGTCAGGGAGTCGCCGATAAAGTAGTTCTTCCCGTGACCCATGTGGAGATCGCCACTGGGGTACGGGAACATCACGAGGATATACTTCCGCGGCGCGTCCGCGCGACGGCCTGCCTGGAACGTCCCTCGTTCGGCCCAGAACGCACGCCAGCGTGGCTCGATCGTTGGATCGAACCGTACTCGTTCTCGCTGTTCGTCGTCGCGCGTCATCCCTTTTCTTCCCCTCGGACGGCGGGCCTGGATCGGCCCTGCCCGATCCTTCCTACTCGGTACCCGCGTTCATATGCTTCGCGCGAAGCTCACGGGCAACCGCATCGAGCACACCGTTCACGAATCCGGTCGAGTCTTTTCCGCCGAACTCTCGCGCGACCTCGACGGCTTCGTCGATCACTACCGGAGCCGGCAAGTCTTTGGTCCCCGCACGCAGCTCGGCCACGGCGACACGGAGGATCTGAAGATCGAGCGGCGACATACGGTCGACGCGCCAACGAGTTCCCGACGCCCCCAACAACTGATCGATGAGAACGCGTTCGCGGTCGACGTCACCGACGAGCTTCTTCGCATACGGGAGCTCCGGCGGATCCTCCGTCGGCTCTTCGTCGTTCGAGAGCCGAATCGCGATCCGAATCGCCGTTGCCGCCGGATCATCGCCGACATGCATCAGGTAGAGCGCCTGCACCGCCAAGATTCGAGCGAGGCGGCGCACGCTAGCTTCCGTGTTCATTGTTCGACCTAGGTCGCCGCGGCCAGGTCTCGCAGGAGGCCGGCCATCTCGAGCGCCGTCGTCGCGGCCTCGAGGCCCTTGTTGCCATGCCCCTCGCCCGCACGAGCGAGTGCCTGTGCCATCGTGTCTGTCGTGAGCACGCCGAACGCCATCGGAACCGAATGCCGGCAGGCGGCTTCCGACACGCCTCGGCTCACCTCTCGGGCGATGAACTCAAAGTGGGGCGTCTCTCCGCGAACCACTGCCCCGAGGCAGATGACGGCGGCGTATCGGCCGGTGCGCCCGGCCTCGGACGCAGCAACCGTGATCTCGAAGGCGCCAGGGACGTGCAGGACGTCGATCGCGTCATCCGCGACGCCGTGCTCGCGCAGCGCTTCGAGCGCGCCGTCGAGTAGGCCGCCCGTCACGGTCCGATTGAAGCGGGCCACCACGATCGCGATCCGCAGGGCTTTGCCGTCGACCTTCCCTTCGAGCTCACGCATCAGCTCGGCTCCTCTTGGGACCCGTCGAGGCCCGTCAGGAGATGACCGAGCTTCTCCTGCTTGGTGCGAAGGTAGGCGATGTTGCCGGCGTGCGGCTTCACTTCCAATGCAACGCGCTCGACGACCTCGATGCCGTAGCGGGCGAGACCGCTGATCTTTCGCTCGTTGTTGGTCATCAGACGAACGCGAGTGACCCCGAGATCGCGGAGGATCTGCGCGCTAATCCCGTAGTCGCGCTGATCATCGTCGAAGCCGAGTTCGAGGTTCGCCTCGACCGTGTCCATCCCCTGGTCCTGCAGTGCGTACGCACGGATCTTGTTCCCGAGTCCGATGCCGCGTCCCTCCTGGTGGAGATAGACCAGAATCCCGCGGCCGTGCTCTGCGATCTCCAAGAGCGAGTCGACGAGCTGTTCGCCACAGTCGCAGCGACGCGAACCCAACACGTCGCCAGTGAGACACTGCGAGTGCACGCGAACCAAGGTGGGCTCATCCGGACGAAGCCGGCCCCGGACGAGCGCCAGATGTTCGGTCTCATCTACCTTGTTGCGGTACGCGATCGCGCGGAACATTCCTCCGTGCTCGCTCTCGAGCTCGGTCTCATCGAGGCGCTCGACGAGTAGTTCCGCACGCAACCGGTGTTGCAGAACGCCGTCGACCGAAACGATTCGAAGGGCGTGTTCTTCGGCAAATTTCCGGAGCGCATCGCCAGCGGCGATCTCACCGTCTTCGTCGAGAACCGTGCAGACCGTGGCAGCCGGGGCGCGTCCGGCGAGCCGTACGAGATCCAACGCTGCCTCCATGCGACCGGGCTTCTCCATGACGCCGCCCACCCCGACCTCGATCGGCGGGATGTGTCCGGGCATGACAATGTCGCCCGGGCCCGAGCGGGAGTCCACCGCCACGCGGATGGTGGCGGCGCGATCCGATGCCGAGATCCCCGTCGTGACGCCCTCCCGGGCTTCGAACGAGATCCCATAGGACAGGCCGTCTTCGGCCGCACGATCGGCCGGCATCAGGGGAATGCCGAGGCGACGAAGAGCCGCCGGAACGAGCGTCACGCAAACGAGGCCGCGGGCATGGACCGCCATGAAGCCTACGTGCTCGGGCGTCGTGAGGTCGGCAGCCACGCAGAGATCGCCCCTCCGGGGGTTCTCCAGATGGTCCACCACGAGCACCATCCGTCCGGCGGCCACGTCTTCGAGCGCGTCACCGAGTGTCTGATCTGTCTGCGTCGACGTCATTTTCAACCCTCGGTTGGTAGACGAGCCGTCCAAAGAGTGTCGACTCCCACCCGGGAAACCCGAACGTCGCCGAGGCGAGGCGCCTTGGCGAGGGACTCGATCCCCAACGCTTGAATCATCGGGATTCCGTCGCCTCCGATCAAGAGAGGCGCCTGGAAGACGCAGAGTTCATCCACCAGGCCCGCTCGCAGAAGAGAAGCCGCCAGAGTCGATCCGCCCTCCGCCAGAACCGAGGTCACACCACGCCGGCCGAGCGCCTGCAGCAGTGCCCGAGGGTCCACCCGGCCCTCGCGGGCCTTCACACGCAGAATGTCGCCCCCGGCTGCCTCGAGGCGTCGAGCGCGGCCCTCTGAGGCCTCTTTCGTGGTCACGAGCCAGACCGGCGCGTCTCCGGCCTGAAAGAGGCGCGCGGTCGGTAGAGTGCGCAGCCGGCTGTCCGCGACAACCCGAATCGGGTCCCGGCCACGCGGGCGGCGGCAATCGAGTGTCGGATCGTCCGCCCGGACGGTCCCGGAGCCAACCAGGACCGCATCGAGTTGATCCCGCCAACGATGAACCTCCGCGCGAGCCGCGTCGCCTGTGATCCACTTCGACGTTCCGTCGCGCAGAGCGATCCGTCCATCGAGCGACGTTGCGAGCTTCAGTCGGACCCAGGGCCGACCCGCGCGGCGGTGCCGGTCATAGAACCGGAGCAACTCGTCGCACGCGGCCGTTTCCACGCCCGTGGTGACATCGATCCCCGCGCGTCGAATCCGTCGGATTCCGCGACCCGCCACGCGACGGTCGGTATCGACGCTTCCCAAAACTACGCGCGCGACACCAGCATCGATGACGGCCGGTGCACACGCCGGCGTCCGCCCTTCGACGGTGCAGGGCTCGAGCGTGCAGTAGAGCGTCGCCCCCCTGGCGCGCTTACCGGCGGCCGCGAACGCGAGCGCTTCCGCATGCGGCTCCCCGGCGCGGTGGTGCCACCCTTGTCCTACGACCTCGCCGCGCCGAACGAGCACCGCGCCGACCGGAGGATTGGGATGCGTACGTCCGAGCCCACGTTTGGCGAGCGTGAGCGCCCGGTGCATGTAGCGTGCGTCGAGCGCCTCGCCGCTCCGCGGCTTCGCGGCCATCGCTACGACTCGGATTGCGGAGTTCGCGCCGGCTTGGCGCTCGCCGCGCTCGAACGCTTCCGCCGTTTGCGACTCGTACCTCGTCGCTCCTTCAAGAGGTCCTCGAGCTCGTCCACGAACTCGTCGATGTCCTGGAAGGAGCGGTAGACCGAGGCGAAGCGGACGTAGGCGACGCTGTCGAGGTCGTGCAGAGCCGTCATGATCGTCTCTCCGACGACGGAGCTCGGCACTTCCTTGTCGCCCTTCTCCAGCAGGTTGCGCTCGATCAAGTCGGCGGTCAGCTCGATCGTCTCGACGCTGATCGGGCGCTTCTCACACGCCTTCTTCAAGCCCGCAAGAACCTTCATGCGATCGTACGACTCGCGTCGGCCGTCTTTCTTCACGACCGAAGGGAGGTAATCCTCTACGCGCTCGTACGTCGTGAAACGGCGGGCGCACTGTTCGCACTCCCGGCGGCGACGGATGACGTCCCCGTCCTTGCCCAGGCGCGAATCAATGACCCGGTTGTTCAGGTCGCGGCAGGCAGGGCATTTCAACGGCTGGCCTCAGCGATCGCTATACAGCGGAAACTCGCGACAGAGCGCGGTCGTCTCTTCGGCGACCTTCGCCAGCCCGGCTTCGTCGCCGACATGCGCCAGCGCCTTCTCGATCAGACCGGCGATTCGATCCATCTCCGGCTCGCGCATGCCGCGCGACGTGACGGTCGGCGTTCCCATGCGAACGCCACTCGTGACGAACGGCGAACGAGTCTCGAACGGCACCGTGTTCCGGTTCGCCGTGATCCGCGCGAGGTCGAGGTTCTCCTGGCAGGCCTTGCCCGTGAGCTCCGTTCCGCGCAGATCGAGCAGAAGCAGGTGGTTGTCCGTGCCGCCGGAAACTAATTTGAAGTTCCGCTTCATGAGCCCGTCGGCCAGAGCGCGCGCATTCGCGACGACCTGCCGCTGGTACTCGGCAAAGGCCGGCTCGGCGGCCTCTTTAAACGCGACGGCCTTCGCGGCGATCACGTGCATCAGCGGTCCACCCTGATTCCCGGGAAACACCGAACTATTGATGGTCTTCGCCTCAGCATCGCGGCAGAGGATCAATCCACCGCGCGGACCGCGCAGGGTCTTGTGCGTCGTGGTGGTCACGAACTCCGCGAACGGAACCGGCGACGGGTGCACGCCGGCAGCGACCAGGCCGGCGAAGTGCGCCATGTCGACCATGAGCTTCGCACCGACCTCGTCCGCGGCTTCACGGAACGGCGCGAAGTCGACCTCGCGAGGGTACGCGCTGTGACCCGCGACGATCATCTTCGGGCGATGCTCGCGGGCCAGTTTCCGAACCGCCTCGTAGTCGATCCGCTCGTCGTCTTCGCGAACGCCGTACGGGACCACCTTGAACCACTTGCCCGAGAAGTTGACCGGGCTGCCGTGCGTCAGGTGCCCACCGTGCGAGAGATCCATGCTGAGGATCGTGTCGCCCGGCTGCAGCTGCGAGAAGTAGACCTCCATGTTCGCCTGCGAGCCCGAATGGGGCTGCACGTTCGCATGGTCGGCGCCGAACAGCGCCCGCGCGCGATCGATCGCGAGCTGCTCGACGACGTCGACGTGCTCACAGCCACCGTAGTACCGCTTGCCGGGATACCCTTCGGCATACTTGTTCGTGAGGACCGAGCCCTGCGCCTCGAGAACGGCGGCGCTGACCGCGTTCTCGGACGGGATGAGCTCCAGGTTGTCCTCTTGCCGCTGCAGCTCCCGCGCAACGCATTCGGCAACCGCCGGGTCGGAATCGGCCAGCGGTGCTCGGGACAAGCTCACTTCTTATGGCTCTCGATGTAGCCCACCACGTCGCCGACGGTCCGGATCTTCTCCGCGTCCTCGTCGGAGATCTCGAGGTCGTATTCCTCCTCGAGGGCCATCACCAGCTCGACGATATCGAGCGAGTCCGCGCCGAGATCTTCAATGAACGATGCATTTGGGGCCACCTCTTCTTCGGACACCCCAAGCTGCTCGCAGACGATTTCCTTGACCTTGTTTTCGACGTCCGAAGCCATAGCGTTGCTCCTGTTCTCCCCGTCCTCAATCCACACGCGGAGGCGGCGTGCCGCCTCCCGACGCCCACACGGGCCGGGACAGCTTTAGCCAGTTGATCCGGGTTCTGCCAGATTTGACGCGAGGGCGCATCCCGAAGCGCGCCTAAGTATAAAGGCCCCCGTTTACCGCCAGGACATGCCCGGTCACGTAGGAGGCGTCGGGGCCGCACAGATAGGCCACTGCCGCGGCCACTTCTTCGGACTTCCCAAGGCGGCCCAGGGGGATCATCGCGAGGTAGGTTGCGCGCGCCTCCTCGGGCAATCCGGCCGTCATCTCGGTGTCGATTAAGCCCGGAGCGACGGCGTTCACGGTGACGTCCCTCGAGGCCAGCTCCCGGGCCAGGGCCTTCGTCATGCCCTCGAGGCCGGCTTTGGTGGTGGCGTACGCGGCCTGCCCCGTCGTCCCCATCGAAGCGACGACGGAGGACACGTTCACGATCCGGCCGTAGCGCTTGCGCGCCATGAACCGCGCCGCCGCGCGGCTGCACCGAAACGCGCCGCCGAGATTGACCTCGAGCGTCTTGTGCCAGTCGTCTTCCCGGTAGCGCAGAAGCAATCCGTCGATCGTGATCCCGGCGTTGTTCACCAGGATGTCCAGACGACCCTTCTCCTTCGCGAAGGCCCCAATGTGCGTCACCGGTGCATCGGCCTCGCTCACGTCGAACGGGAGCAGCTGGGCGGTTCCGCCGGCGGCCTCGATCTCGTCGAGGCACGAGCGGGCAGCATCCTCCCCGGCGCGATAGTTGATCGCGACGTGGGCGCCTCGTCGTGCCAGCTCCTGCGCCACCGCGCGACCGATACCGCGCGAAGCACCCGTGACGAGGGCGACCTGCCCCTCGAGCGGCTTTGCCACGGCGCTCACGCCGAGAGTTCCTCGAGCACTTTACGCACGCCCGCGACATCGCCAGTCGGCCGGCAGGCAAAGGAGCGTTCGATCCGGCGCATGAGGCCACCCAGCACGCGGCCGGGGCCGACCTCGATCCCGATCTCCGCGGACGTGGCGATCTTCTGGCCGCACTCTTCCCAGCGCACGACCGCGGTGACCTGCTGCCGCAGCAGCGGCGCGATGCGAGCCGGATCTGAGAGTGGGGTCGCTTCGACGTTCGTCACGACGGGGGCACGCGGCGACACGATAGTGAGGTCGTCGAGCACGGGGCCCAAGCGTTCCGCCGCGGGCGCCATGAGGGGGCTATGGAACGGGGCGCTCACCTTGAGCCGACTCACGCGGTTCTTCCGCGCGGCCGCAGCCTCCTCGAGGCGCGCCACCGCCGGCATGTGACCGGCGACCACTATCTGCCCGCCTCCGTTGAGGTTCGCCGGCACGACGACCTCTTCGCCGGAGCTCGCGTCGCGACACATCTCTTCGACCGACGGGAGGTCGGTTCCGAGCACGGCGGACATCGCGCCGACGCCGGGGGCCACCGCGTCCTGCATGAACTGGCCGCGCATACGTGCCGCACCGACGGCAGGCCCAAACTCCAGAGCCCCGACCAGGACCCATGCCGACCACTCCCCAAGGCTGTGCCCAGCGGCGATCACGGGCGTCACACCCGCCTCGGCTTCGAGGACGCGAGCGATGGCGACCGACATCGTCAGGAGGGCCGGCTGGGTGTTCTCGGTGAGGGTGAGCGCCTCTTCGGGGCCGTCTCGACAGATGGCGGAGAGACCGAGTCCGAGTGCATCATCTGCTTCTTCGAACGTACGCCGCGCGGGTTCGAACTCGGCGCAGAGATCCACGCCCATTCCGACGTGCTGGGCACCCTGCCCCGGACAAAGGTACGCGACCTGCTTCACGTCTTCACCTTCGGGTCGCCTTCGGTCGTCGGCTCGGGTTCGGAGGCCGGTGCGTCCATCGTTCCCTCTTCGATCGTCGGCGGATCCACTTCGGCCGGTGCGACCGGCCCGGCTTCGTTCGCGGCCGCGACCAGGGCGACATCCTCTTCGGTCTCACCTGTGCGGTCTCGTCGCAAACGCTTCCGGACCGAGTTCCAAAGGCGCCGCGCGCGCCCGGGTTCGGGACCGTCATCCGTGGGGAGGTTCACACCGGCAGCGACGATCTCGAGACACGCGGCGATACTGCGTCCGACCTCTTGGCTCACGCGAGCCTGCGCGAGATCCGAGGCCACGCCGATCGCATTGCGAATCGCACGAGCGTCCGACGAACCGTGCGCCTTCACGACGGTACCGTTCAGTCCGAGGAGCAACGCTCCACCGGTCTCTCCCGGATCGAGATCACGTGCGAGCTTGCCGAGATGCCGACGTAGGATCAATCCAGCGAGCCGCCGCAGGACACCCTGCTGCAGCATGTCGCGCAGACGCGAGCCCACCAGAGAGCCGAAGCCCTCCATCGTCTTCAACACGACATTGCCGACGAAACCGTCGCAGACGACGACGTCGACTTCACCACGAACGATGTCCGCACCTTCGACGTAGCCTACGTAGTTGATCGGCAGCTGGTCCAGGAGAGGTCCCGCCTCTCGCACGGCAGCGGTGCCCTTGGTGTCTTCGGTGCCGTTCGAGAGAAGACCGATCCGGGGCGCCGCAACGTGACGGATCACCCGCGCGTAGGCATCCCCCATGAGTGCGAATTGAACGAGATGCGTCCCGCGCGAATCCACGTTGGCGCCCGCATCCAAGAGGATCGTATGACCCTTCACGTTTGGCACCTGAACCGCGATTGCCGGGCGCTCTACCCCGGTCACGCGACCCAGAACATGGGCCCCGAGCACCATCCCGGCACCCGTATTGCCGGCATAGACCATGCCGTCGGCGTCCCCGTCGCGGAGACCCGTAAGAGCCACGGCCATGGACGAATCGGCCTTCCGCAGCGCCGCGGTCGGCGCCTCGTCCATCCCGATTTCTTCGGCCGCATGACGGGCCTCGATGTCGAGACCGTGCGTCTTGTACTTGGCGAGCTCGGGCGCGACGCGCGTGCGGTCGCCGACCAGGAGGATCGACAGGCCGAGGTCACGTGCAGCCGCAACTGCGCCTTCGACTACCGCGCCGGGAGCGTTGTCCCCGCCCATCGCGTCGACCGCGATGCGCATATCAGTGCGCCCTTCCTGCCGGGCTCACTCGCTACTCGCCGCGAGGTTCGGAGACCTTCCGCCCGCGATAGACTCCGCAGGTCGGGCATGCGCGATGACGAACGTGGGGTTCGCCACACTGAGGGCACGGAAGGAGCGTCGGCGCGGTGAGCGAATCGTGTGCGCGGCGCTTGTTTCGTTTGCTGACGGACGTTCTTCTCTTCGGTACGGCCATGTCTCTCTCCTGCGTCGGGGAATTCTATCACCAGATGAACTCGCTCGCGCGGCCCATCGGAATCATCGTTGGATTGGGTTGCTTGTCTCGCCGTTCAGGACGCGGGCTTCCACTCGCGCAGTGCCGCCCATCGCGGATCGGGAACGGCCGTGTCGCAATTGCACGCGTCCTTGTTGCGATCGCCACCACAAACCGAGCAGAGCCCCGCACAATCTTCGCGGCACAGCGCTCGGGTCGGCAGCGTCAGAATCGCTTGCTCACTGCAGAGCGGCTCGAGTTCGATTTCTTTGCCCGAGAAAAAGCTCAGGGCGACGTCATCGGCGTCGAGTTCCTGATCCGGGTCTTCGGGCGGTCGCGCCGGCGACAGGACGAACTGGAACGGTTCGCTGAGCGCGACCGGATAAGTCGTGAGGCAGCGCGCGCATGAAGCATCCAGCGTCGTCTCGAGCTGGCCGTGGAAGTACAGATCCTCCCCAGCACGGTAGTACGTGACGTCTACGGCGAGGGGCTCCGCGAGACGGAACTCCTCGGCCTCATGCCGACCCTCGGCAAGACGTCCGTTTACGGCCTCGGAGGTCGCGGAGAAAGTCTTGTGGGTCGACTCCTCGGTGATGTCTTCGAGCCGGATCTTCATGGAATTCCAGAAGATAGTAGGGGACGGGGGCCGGAAATCAATTGCTGCTGCGGAGCGTCAATCCTTCCCGAGTGCCCTCTCCAGCCGCCGGACGCGCCGCAGGAGCTCCGGCAGCTTGCGGGCCGCCGCCGAGACCCGCCGCCAGAGGCCCACATCCATGGCCGGATAGCCCCCCATGACGGCCCCCTCGGGGACGTCGCCGGGGACCCCGCTCTGGGCCGCAATCCGGGCTCCCTCGCCGATCGACAGATGCCCCGCGGAGCCTACCTGGCCCCCCAGCTGGGCCCGGGCCCCCACGGTCGTGCTGCCCGCTAGGCCGGTCTGGGCGGCGATCAGGGCCTCGGGACCGATTCGGCAGCCGTGGGCGATCATCACCAGATTGTCGATCTTGGCGCCCTTTTCGATCCGCGTGACCCCGATGGCCGCTCGGTCGATCGTGGTGTTGGCCCCGATCTCGACGTCGTCCTCGATCTCCACGGTGCCGATCTGGCGCATGTTCCAGACCCCGCCGTCGGGCAGCGGGATGTACCCGAATCCCTCACCGCCGAGGGCAACGCCCGCGGCCAGGGTGACCCGGTGCCCGATCCGGACCCTTTCGCGGACCACGACATTCGCGTGCGCGGTAAAATCATCGCCGATCGAGACGTCCGGGTAGACCACGACCCCGGGATGAAGCGCCGCGCGGGCGCCGATCCGAGCGTTCTCACCCACGTGGACACCCGGCGCGATCCGGGCGCCCGCCGCGATTTCGGCGGAATCGGCCACGAACGCCCGCGGGTCGACGCCCTCGGGGAGCTGGATCGGCCGGTCGAAGAGCTCGAGGGCCTTCGCGAAGGCCAGATAGGCGTCGGCGACGCGAAGGACGGTGCATCCGGGGCCTTCGACGTCGGGACCCAGGATCACGGCCCCCGCGCCGGTCGTCGCGAGCTGCGGCGCATAGCGGGGATTTGACAGGAAAGAGAGAGATCGAGGCCCCGCGCCGTCGAGCGGTGCCAATTCGTCGACTTCGAGAGTCGCGTCGCCCTCGACGACGGCCTCCAGGGCGCATGCAATGTCTGCGACTCTCACCTCATGGCTTGTACCAACGCTCCCGCCGCATCTCCACGCTCGTCGGCTCGGATTGCGTTTCTGATCGAGCGCGGGTAGTCCAAAATGATGAGAGGCTCCCGACGTCGAGCGGCAGGTGCGCTCGCCGCGGCCTGCCTCCTCGTGGTGGTGACCACGGCCGGCTGCGCCGCGAGGCGAGATGTGCCACCCGGCCCCGCCCTCCCCGAGGTGCGGTTCGTGCCCCCCTGCGACCCCGAAGCCGCCATCGCCCTCTCCGCGGAGGACGAGAAGGCTCTCGTCATGCGAGACCGCCTCCTGCAGCAGCGAATCCGTCAGTTGGAATCGATCCTGCGCGAGGACTTCTGAGCGACACTCTCCAGGTCGCGCGGAGATTGCTTATGGAAGGTCCGGATTTCAGCAAAGGGCTGTTGCCCGCCGTCGCGCAGGATCACGAGACGGGCGAGGTCTTGATGCTCGCGTACATGAACGAAGACAGCTGGCAGGAGACCCTGCGCACGCGCCGCGCCACGTACTGGACGCGCTCGCGACAGAAGTTGTGGCGCAAGGGTGAGGAATCCGGAAACGTTCAAGAGGTGGTCGACATTCTGATCGATTGCGACCGCGACACCATCGTCCTCAAGGTCAGGCAAATCGGCGGCGCGGCGTGCCACAAAGGCTACCGCAGCTGCTTCTACCGCCGCCTGGACGGCAACGACTGGGCCATCGAAGACGAGCGTGTCTTCGACCCCGACGAGGTCTATCAGAAGTAGAGCCATGAGTACTTCCGACGCACCACTGAAGCTCGGCATCCCCAAGGGAAGCCTCGAAAAGCCCACGATCGAGCTGTTCGCCAAGGCCGGCTGGTACATCCAGACCAGCGGCCGCAGCTACTTCCCGACGATCGACGACGACGCCATCCGCTGCTCGCTCATGCGACCGCAGGAGATGCCCCGCTACCTCGAGAGCGGCGCGCTCGACGGCGGCGTCACGGGCCAGGATTGGATCGTCGAGAACGACTCCAAGGTCCACACGCTGTGCGACCTCGTCTACTCGAAGGTGAGCCTGCAAGGCACGCGCTGGGTCCTCGTCGTGCGCGACGACTCCGACGTAAAGAAGCCCGAGGATCTCGCCGGAAAGCGCATCTCGACCGAACTCGTCCACGTGACGAAGCGCTTCTTTGAGGAACGGAACATCCCCGTCGAGGTCGAATTCTCGTGGGGCGCCACCGAAGCGAAGGTCGCCGAGGGTCTCGTCGATGCCATCGTCGACGTCACCGAAACCGGCTCCACGTTGCGGGCCAACAAACTGCGGATCGTGGCCGACCTCCTGACGTCCAACCCTCAGCTCGTCGCCAACCTCGAAGCCTGGAAGGACCCCGCGCGGCGCGAGAAGCTCGAGCAGATCTCACTCCTGCTGCGCGGTGCGCTCGAGGCGCAGACTCAGGTGGGTATCAAGCTGAACGTCCGCAAGGACCACCTGGGGGAGGTGATCGCCCTCCTCCCGAGCCTCACGGCTCCGACGGTCTCGAACCTCTACCCGACCGAGCAGCTCCACGGTGAGGAATGGTTCTCCGTCGAGACGGTCATCAGCGAACGGGCCGCCCGCGACCTGATCCCGCGCCTCATCAAGGCCGGGGCGCTCGGCATCATCGAGTACCCTCTGAACAAGCTGATCTGAGGGTCTGCGGGCGCAGGTATCGCCCTGGAGCCGAACGACGAAATGCGATGAAGGAGAGCGGCGCCTAAGCGCCGGCTTCTTCCGAATCGTCGTAGCCGAGAGCGGCGCGGAAGCCCTCCCGCGCGCCGTGCGGCATGATGTAGATGCCGTCCCAGCCGCAGACTTCCTCGCACAGCTTGCAGCCCACGCAGGTCTTCTCGTTGACCTCGACCAGCCCCAGATAGGCCGCCGCGTTGTCGGGCGACGGGGTGATCGAATCGAACGGGCAGACGTCGATACAGACGCCGCAGCCGTTGCAGTTGTCCGGGTGGACGACCGCGAGCGGTCGCTCGGCCTTCTTCAGCACCGAGGTCATGTTCCCGTACGTGTCGAGGATCGCCTCGTCCGGACAGATGACTCCACAAGCGCCACAATCGATGCACATCGTGGACTCGATGAAGTAGGCCTTCTTGGGATCCCCCGAGATGGCCCGAGTCGGACAGCGCTGCTCGCAAGCACTGCAGCCGGTGCAGTTCTCCGCAATGATGAAGAAAGGCATGAGGGCGTTATTCCATCATGTCGCGAAGAATCTCGTCTTCGCGTCCCTGCCGAATGAACTCATCGTTCCGGCGCGCCTCGCGGAAGCCGAGGTACGTGAACCAGAACAGCAGAAACAGCATCCCGATGATTGGGATGTTGTCCGGCAGGAACATGATGAAGAGGAACGCCTCCAGGGCGGTCGCATCATGGGCGAGGTGCATGATTTTTGGCTACCAATGGCGAAAAGCAGAGTCAATCCAGGGCTTCTCGCGGATCGGCCGATTCTTGGTCTTCAGAGGCCCCCACACCCATCGCTCCGACGATGCCGGAGAGCTGCTGGATTTGATCCCGAGCGGCGACGAGCTGCTCCAGGAGAGCGGATACGCGAGCCTGGGCCGCGTCGAGCTCGTCCCTGGAGATTGCGGCGGCGGCGCTCCGGACCTGCTCGTATCGCTGTACGAGTTCCGCGACACCGGCAAACCCGTTGTCCCCCAACCGACGGAGGAACTCCCCGTGCGAGCGAAGAACTTCGTCGGTCTCCTGCCTCAACTCCTCATTCAACATAGCAGGGTTCATACCGCGCGGTCTGTGCGGGCGGAAGAGAGAATCAAGCCACGCGGCGCGTTCGAGACGCATCCTGCTCGCTGTCGGCTATGGCGGCACGTGCAACATCGACGATCTGCGGTGCGAGACGATCCCAACGGTGGTGCTCGCGCAGCACCTGGAGCGCCGCTCGGCCACGGCGAGCGCAGTCGCGAGGAGCGCCGAGTGCGGAGACTAATGCCGACGCGAGAGCTTTGGGCGTGTCGCCATCGACGACCCAACCCGTCTCGCCCGGACGAACTCCTTTGGCCGATGCAGCAAGCGCGAGCGTCGGCGTTCCGCTCGCCATGTAGTTCAGAGTCTTGATCGGGAAGCCGGACCACGACGCGCGCGGCGACACGGCGACCATTGACGAGCCGAGTTCTTGGGCAACCTCGTCGAGCGAAGTCACGACCCGCACACGAACCCGTTCGCCGAGATGCGCTCGCCTAAGCCGCCGAGCCGCACCGCCACGCTGCACGTGCGTCACGAGGACCAGCTCGCTCGAAGGATCCCGCGCCTCGACGAGCCTCCACGCCGACAACAGCAGCTCCAGATTCTGGTAGCCATCGAGATTGCCCGTGAAGATCGCGCGGCGTTTCCTTAGCTTCGCCCGGTGCGCGTCGAACGGCGTCGGGTCGAGCCCCGGCGGGATGACCGAGATCCGGTGCGACTCCACGCCGAGTGCCCCCAAGTGCGCCGAAACATCGTCGCTAAGGGTCACCACGCGGTCTGCGAGACGCGGAAACGTGCGATCGCACCACGCTCCGAATCGTCCAGCCGCTCCCCGAAGCGTGCGCGGTGCATACGTCGGAAGCTCGTCCGCGAAGACGTTGTGGCTGTGGTAGACGACCGGCACACCGCGCAGTGCACGAACCGCAAGAGACGTGACGAGCCCCTCGTAGTTGTGCGCATGCAGGACCTGCAGCCCTTCGCGCGCGACCGTCGACGCGAGCCGCGCGGTGAGCGTGGCATCCACGAGGGGCCGAAGCAGACCGGTCAGGCCGCCCGCGCGGGCACGGGGAACGGCGGGCTCGACGGCGTGCGTGTGGTACGGACGCTCGCGCGCACGGGGGTCGAGTGGTGCGATGAGGTGCGTATCGACGCCCTCCTCAGCGAGAGACTCTGCCATCTCCTGGATCAGGACCTGGGAGCCGCGCGGCGCCGGAAAGGCGCATGCGGCAACGAGACCTACGCGGAGATCCTCTTCGGCTCGTACTGGATTCCTATTCACGACTTGGCCGCGACGCCCTAGGCGGCGTCGCCCCCGGGTCATCGCATCCAGGAGCCCGTTGCGCCAGACTTCGTCTGCCCGGGACCGAGCGAGCGCCCTGGCAACTCCGCCGCAACCGGAACGCCGAGCTCGCCCAGGACCGTCGGCGCCAGGTCCAGAACCGAAACGGGGCCGGCTGCGAGCGGCACGCTCGAGAGCAGCAAGCCGCGCTCCGGTGCCGCGCCCAAGCCCCGGTGCCCGCCGCGCCCCCCCAAGGCGCTCGAGGCGATCACCTCGCCCGCTGCGCCTCCCTCGGCGTCGTCGGGCGCCCCGCCGAAGCCGGCTGCAAACGACACGACGAGTTCGGCTGCATTTCCATCGAACGGCCCCAGCGGCTCCGGACCTCTGCGCAGGATCTCCTCCACCACCGGTGATGCCGTGGCCCCGTATCGGAGCGTCCGGAGACCGGCCGAGATCTCTTCGAGCAACACCTGCGCCTCGAGGCCGGGCGCGACGATGCCATCGCGCTCTCGCCCCGCGAGGTTCAGGTAGACCTGTCCCGAGCCGATCGCGTATGCGCGGGTTCGCCCCCAGTCGACGTTCTCGAGGCCACCTCCGGTCCCGGTTCTCGTCTGGAAACCCTCTCGCTCGAGCCAGGCGTTGAGGCTGACGGCCCGACTGAAGCGGTCGGATCCGTGGGTGGACACGACGAACAAGATTGTGTCTGCCGGCAGGTGACGCCGGACATCCCCGATGATCCGATCCACGGCGCGGTACGCGTGCTCGACGAGGCCATCGGCCTCGTCGTTCCCGAACAGCCGCAACACGTCACCCGTCTCCGTGAAAACCGAAACGACGAGCTCCGCATCCCGTTGGTCGATCTCGTGCAGAGTCGCGCGACGCGCCCAGTCGAGCGCGAGCCCGGCGTGGCCGACGAACCCGGCCTCATCCACGACCTCTGCCTCGTACGCCGAAGCGGAGCGCGCAGCGCCCAGCGGCTCGAACAGACCCACCTGCATCGCGAGCTGCGATGCGAACTCCGGGGGCGCCGAGATAGGCCGCTCCGGATGCCGCGGGTCCACGGCCGGCGAGGAGACGTAGATTCGGACTTCCGGCTCGATCGACCGGACATACACGCGAATCGTCGCCGCCACAGAATGGAACGGGCTCACGTCGAAAACGATGCCCTGAAGCTCGCTCCACTTGCCCTCTTCCAAGAAGATCTCGCGCTCGCCGATGCTGATGCGGACCTTCGGACCGTTGCGAGCAAACGAGATCGGAACCGGCGGCGCCGACCACCCGTCGACTTCGATTCCCGAGATCTCACCGCTGTCCGCGCCCGACGTCGACCTGAGTTCCACGAAGCCGCCGCCCGGAGCCACGTCAAACACGCCCACGCCACAAAGCGACCGGCCGTGCTCCAGACTACGTGGCGGGAAGGCGTACGGCACCCGGAGTACGACGGTCCTCACACCGGCCTCATCCGCGCGTTCCCAGAACGTCGCGCCTTTTGCCCCAGACGTGGCTGTGGGCCCGTACAGCGGGAATCCCAGCACCATCTCTGGGCCGCCGAGCGACTGGACTGCGTCGAGAACCTCGTAGGTCGCCGGGTCCCGCCGCATCCGCCCGAACACGCCGTGCTCCGCGGGCGTGAGCCCCGTCGAGAACGACGTCCACGCGACCGGCGCGGCGACCGGCAATGTCGTCTCCAGCGGACGGTAGTCGCCGTCCTCGATCAGAGCGTCGATGTTCGGAAGCTTCCCGTCCGCACGCAACGCATCCAGGCGCTCGGGATCGAGGCCGTCGAAGCCGAGCACCACGACGCGCGGGTTCCCCACAACGCCGGCGCCACGGCGCTGACAGGCCGACACACCCATGAGAACGGCGAGGCCGGACGCAACGAGGGCGCAGAGCCCGAAGCCCTGCGCCCTCGTCCTACGCATCTTTTCTTCCGCTTCCTGCTCGCTGCGTCCTTAGGTCGAGACGCCGCAAGAGCCGGAAAACGTGCGGATCAGGCGTTTGCCGCGAACCAGTCGACGGTGAGCTTCATTCCGTCTTCGAAGTTGACGAGCGGCTCGTACTTGAGGAGTTCTCGCGCCTTCGAAATGTCGGCCAACGTGTGCTTCACGTCGCCGGCACGATCCGGCTCGTGGTTGCGCTTCACCGGCTTACCGAGACCCTTCTCGACTTGGGTGAGCACGTCGAGCAAGGAATAGCGCTCGTTACACGCGATGTTAAACGGCTCGCCCGCCACACCCGGCGCTTTTGCAGCCAGGAGGTTCGCCGACACGACGTTGTCGATGAACGTGAAGTCGCGCGACTGCTCGCCGTCCCCGTGCACCTCGGCCGCTTCGTCGGCCAGTGCGGCGCAGATGAAGCGTGGGATAACCGCGGCGTACTTTGATTCCGGGTCCTGACGGGGCCCGAACACATTGAAGTACCGCATCGACACCGTCTCGAGATCGTAGAGGTTCGAGTAGATCCTGCAGTAGTACTCGCCCATGATCTTCGAAGCCGCGTACGGGGAGATCGGCTGCGGGGTCTGCGTCTCGACCTTCGGCAGCGTCGGATCGGCGCCGTAGACCGACGAAGACGACGCGTAGACCACACGCTGCACGCCGGCCTTCTTCGAGGCGATCAACAGGTTCAGGATGCCGGTCACGTTCACGTCGTTGTTCGCCCGCGGATCATCGATCGACCGAGGCACCGAACGCAGCGCAGCCTGCTGGTAAACGTACTGACAGCCCTGCACCGCACGCTCGAGCGCGTCGGGGTCCCGGAGATCCCCTTCGATGACCTCGACGTCGTCCTTGAACGCCGCGAGGTTGCTCTGCTTGCCAGTAGAGAAGTCGTCGAGGATGCGCACCTTCTCGCCGTTTGCGAGAAGCTGCGCGGCAATGTGCGAACCGATAAAGCCGGCGCCGCCCGTCACTAGGTTCATGAAGCTTGGTCTCCTTGGATCAGAAAAGGGTGTAGACGAAGGGCGAAGACGCCGTGGATCGTCCAAAATAGAGCAACAGAGCGGTGATGAGCAGGACACTCACAGCCGGAGTTATCCACCAAATCTTATACCTCCAGAGGAACTGAAGTAGCCCCTCCTCATGCTCATCGTCGACTTCTCCGGCCATACCAACTCCCCGCAAATGCTGAACGCCAGCACCACACCTTAGGCGTTCGACTCGATCAGGTCGAGGTCGCGGGTGGGCTCACGTTGAAGATCGGTTGATCGGCCTTGTTTCCGCGGTTCCGGAATTCCTCGCGTTTCATGCCGTAGGATTTCATCTTGCGATGAAGCGTCGCAGCGTCGACCAGAGCGTGCTTGGCGCTATGGCTGATGCCCCCTCGGTACTTCCGCAGGATGTGCCCGAGGTAGTCCTTCTCTGCGCGACGCAAAAACTCCTTTAGGGGCACCTCGTAGTCGAACGAGCGACGCTGGGAACCTTCGTTCGTGGCCCGGATCGGTCCGCCCCCCGGGATGTCGATGTCGCGGATCATCGGACCGCTGGTCTTCAGGATGGCGCGTTCCAAGAGGTTCCCGAGCTCGCGCACGTTGCCCGGCCAGCCGTATCCCATGAGGCTCGACAGAGCCTTGTTTGAGACGCGGTTGATGTTCTTCTCTTTGGCCAGCTGCGAGTTGCGCAGGAACTCGGCCACGAGCAGCGGGACATCCTCGATGCGCTCCCGAAGTGGCGGAATTCGAATCGGGACGACGTTCACGCGGTAGTAGAAATCCTCGCGCATCTGACCGCTGGCGACGAGCGCTTCGAGGTCGACGTTCGTCGCCGCGATCACACGCATGTTGACCTTCACTCGGCGGTTGCCGCCGAGGCGCTCGATCTCACGTTCCTCGAGGACCCGCAGCAACTTCAGCTGCATGTTGAGAGAGATCGACTCGATTTCGTCGAGGAACAACGTTCCGCCCGACGAGAGCTCAATCTTCCCTACTCGATCGTGAACGGCGCCGGTGAACGCACCGCGCTGGTACCCGAACAGCTCACTCTCGAGCAGCGTATCGGGGAACGCCGCGCAGTTGATTGGAACAAACTTGCCCGCCTTACGTTTCCCCTGGAAGTGGACCGCGCGAGCGCACAACTCTTTGCCCGTCCCGGACTCGCCGGTGAGGAGCGTCGTCGCATCGCTCGAAGCGAGCACTGCGATCTGGGAAAAGATCTCGTGCATCCGCGGATTGCGCGAGACCATGTTCGCAAACGAGTACCGGTCTGCCAGCTGCCCGCGAAGGTAGTTGATTTCATCGAGAAGGCGCCGCTTCTCGAGCACCTTCTCCGTCGCGAGAAGGATCTCCTCGTTCTGAAAGGGCTTGGTTATGTAGTCCGAAGCGCCCTGCTTGATGGCTTCGACGGCCCCTTTGATGCTCGCGTACCCGGTGATCATGATCACGTCGAGATCGGGCCAGCGACTTCGAACTTCACGCGTCAGACTTAGCCCGTCGGTACCGGGGATCTTCAGATCTACGAGCGCGAGCGAGTAGTCCTGCTGCGAGAGAAAGTCGAAGGCATCCGAAGCAGTCGTGGCGCTATCCACCACGTAGTTCTGCGCCCGAAAGAGCTCTTCGAGTTGTCGACAGATGAACGCATCATCGTCGATGATCAGAATTCGCGTCTCCATGCTCCTCCGGTCCTACTTCCCGAGCGCCAGGCGCACGACGCACCCACCGATTTCGTCTTGTTGACGCGAGGACGTCCGAAGCGCGCCCCCCTGCATGACGATCAACTTCCGTGCGATCGCCCATTCCATGACAGCAATCTCGAGCGGTGCTTCGCCGCCCGTCGCGTCGAGCAAGAACTCGACCGAGTCCGCATCGTCGCAGAGCGCGAGCGTGCACGAGAAGCTCTCGCGGTTGGCTCCACCCATGAGATTCGCAACGAGTCGCAACGCCAGCGAAAACCGCTGCGGGTCGAGCGAGACCATCGTGCCGGCCGCGGATTCGTCCACCGTCACGGTGACTTCCCGCTCGGGCAGCTCCGTTTGCAGGAGCGACTCACTGGCTGCGGCCACGTCCGGCGCCGACATTGTCATCGGCGACGCCTTGTCCGCCTCGAAGTAGCGCAACCCGAGTTCCAGGAATTCCTGGAACCGCTGCAGGACGCCGCTCATCTCTTCGGCCTGTTTGGCGCGGGCGGAGGCGTCCTCCTCCGAGCCGATTCGATCGACCCAGTAGAAGAGCTTGTGGAAGTGGTTCCCGGCGGAATGGCGGAGATCACGCACGACGTCCTCTTCGACGTGCATCATCTGGCCTGCCCCGGAACCACCTTCGTCTGCGTCGCGGGGCGCCTCGGGCGCCTCCACGGCAGATCGTGCCATCGCTTCCCGCATCGAACTCGCTCTACCCCCCGCTGCCGCCCAATCCTCGGCGACTCATCCATGTGTCGGCTGCCCGAGCCAGCGCCATTAGCGCCATCGTGGCTCTTTCGCACGATTTGGGGGTGAGGAGTTGCAGGAAACAACGGCAGTGCGCCGCCCCCCGACGACGACCGAAGCCGCCGAAGTACTTGATCTACTTACGTTTTATACCTGAACCAGGCCTGGACCACCGGTCGTTCGTCGCTTCCCGCGTCAGACGACCCCTCCCGGCGCGGACCCTCACATTCTCGCAAACGTGCCAGCCGGGATCCGGCGATCCTGCCAGAGTTCTACCCGATGAGTCCAGCCATCCACAGCAGCACGTGCGTTCCGACGATCACCGTGGCGATCCCGATGAATAGCAGCGCGGGCGGTCGTTCTCGTCGCACCCCACGCCGACGCGGCGGGGGCTGGAACTCGATTCTCACGGCCATACCTGTGGATACGGAGAAACGGCCCAAGCTGTCAACACACCTTCTGGATCCCGCTTCCTTGCCCTTTTGCAAGCGCCGTGGCGCCTTGCGCGGATGGCATGGCCTTGCAAACCCACGAGATCCGAAAAGACGAGGCGCCACCTATTTCCCACGCCCGGCGAGCCCACGGGCTCGCCCCTTTACACCCGGGGCAGCCGGTCCTTAGACTCCCCGACCAGTCCGTCCACAGGGAGATCCAGAAATGTCAGCGAAGAAGCCGGGAAACGTGAACAGCCGATTGGTCACCGAGGGCGATAGTCGCGCCCCCAACCGGGCCATGCTCCGGGCGGTCGGGTTCGGCGACGACGATTTCACAAAGCCCATCATAGGGATCTCAAACAGCCACAGCACCATCACGCCCTGCAACGCCGGGATCCAGGTCCTCGCGGACCGGGCGGCCGGCGGGATCTCCGCCGCCGGCGGCATGCCCCAGGTCTTCGGCACCATCACGATCAGCGACGGCATCTCCATGGGGACCGAGGGCATGAAGTGTTCCCTCGTCAGCCGCGAAGTAATCGCCGACTCGATCGAGACGGTGTGCCGCGGCCAGAGCCATGACGGCATCCTCGCAATCGGTGGCTGCGACAAGAACATGCCCGGCGCCATGATGGGCATCGCTCGGCTGAACATCCCCGGCATCTTCGTGTACGGCGGCACGATCAAGCCCGGCCACTACGGCGGTCAGGATCTTACGATCGTAAGCGTCTTCGAAGCGGTCGGTGCGCACAACGAAGGCAACATGTCAGGCGAGGACTTCTCGGAGATCGAACGCCGTGCCTGCCCCAGCGTCGGCTCCTGCGGCGGCATGTTCACCGCAAACACGATGTCGTCGGCGATCGAAGCCATGGGGATGAGCCTCCCGATGACATCGACGATGGCCGCGCCCGACGGGGAGAAGGCCGACAGCACTGAGGCCGCCGGCAAGCGCCTCGTCGGCCTCGTCGCGGACCAGCTTCTGCCCCGCGACATCATGACGCGCGCCGCCTTCGAGAACGCGATCGCCGTCACGATGGCGCTCGGCGGGTCGACGAATGCGGTCCTCCACCTGCTCGCGATCGCGCACGCCGCTCAGGTCGAACTCGAGCTCGACGACTTCGAGAAGATCCGTCGCGAGGTGCCCGTCTTGTGCGACCTGAAGCCGAGCGGCCAGTACGTCGCCACGGACCTGCGCCGCGTCGGCGGCGTCCCCCTCGTAATGAAGATACTTCTGCGGGCCGGACTCTTGAACGGCGCGTGCCGCACCGTCACCGGCAATACGATCGAAGAGAACCTCGCCGAGATCCCCGACACGCCTCCGAGCGACCAAGAGGTCGTGCGCCCATTCGACAAGCCCGTGTACGCCAAGGGACACCTCGCCGTGCTCCGCGGCAACCTCGCCCCCGAGGGCTCCGTTGCGAAGATCTCCGGGCTCGCCTCTTCGACAATCACGGGACCCGCACGCGTGTTCGAATCCGAAGAGAGCTGCCTCGAGGCCATCCTCGCCGACAAGATCAAGGCGGGGGACGTTCTCGTGATCCGTTACGAGGGACCGTGTGGCGGCCCCGGGATGCGCGAAATGCTCGCGCCGACCTCGGCGATCATCGGGAAGGGGCTCGGAGACTCGGTCGGCATGGTCACCGACGGCCGCTTCTCCGGCGGCACCTACGGAATGGTCGTGGGCCACGTCGCTCCCGAAGCTCAGCTCGGAGGACCGCTCGCCCTGGTGCACGAGGGCGACTCGATCACCATCGACGCCGACCAGAACCTGCTACAGTTCGACGTGGACGATGCCGAGCTCGAGAAGCGTCGCGCAGGGTGGAAGGCACCGGAGCCTCGCTACACGCGGGGCGTCCTCTGGAAGTATGCGCGGCTGGTGTCGAGCAGCTCGCTCGGCGCCGTGACCGACGGACTCTGAGCCGGCTTGCTCGGGGGGACTCCCACCATTCTGCAAGTCTGAGGCGGTTCCGGGAGCTTCTCCTGAGTTCGGCCGGGCGCGGGAGCCCGCGTCGAGGCGTCGACCAAGCGCTCTCAGTGATAGAGGGCCGGCTTACTCCGGCGCCGGTTTGCGAACGAGCTGGACGACGTTGTCGCCTCGCTTGCCGGCGCGCTTCTTCGGGGCGGGAGCCTTCGGCTTCTCTTGCGGCTCAGGCTCGTCACTCGCGTCGGGGCGCTGCAGGTGGACCTCACCCGGGTCGGGGAGGCGCTCGATCTGAACGGGCCGTCCACCCATGCTGAACGACGTGCCGTCGATCTGCTCGCGCTCGAGAATCCAGGTGACCGGCTGCAGGGGCTGAGCGAGGAACAGCAGGTCGCACTCGTGCCAGCCCGGCCGCGCGTGTCCGCGAATGGCCTCCACGCGGGCGTAGCCGGCCGGCTTCCCATCGAGATGCACCAGGACGACGTCTCCCGGCCCGTTGTAGACTTTCTCGTCGGCCATCGCGGTTGTTTAGCCGAGGGAGCCTAAGCCTGCGAATTTGCGGCGGCGGGCACGCGCAGAATCGCCCGCACCTCGTCGTGGAGCGCGGCGCTCGTTCCGATCCCGGAGCCGGCATCGATCCCGGCCTCGCCGTTCCAGCCCACGAAACGCCCGCCCGCGGCCTCGAGGATCGGCAGAACGGCGGCGATGTCCCACGGGTTCAGGAGCGGATCCAGCATGATCTGCGCGCGCCCCGAGACGACGAGCGCATAGCCGTAGCAATCGCCCCAGCCACGATAGCGCCCGACCCGATGTACCAGACGGTCGAAGTCGGCGTGCCGTTGGCCGAACTGCTCGTGCTTGATGTCGCTGGAAAGGAGCGTCGCGTTTGCCAGCGGCGTCTCGTCGTCGACCCGGACGACCGAGCCATTGCGATAGGCGGGCCCACCGGCAGCCGCCGAGTACGTTTCCGAGAGGGGCGGGAAACACATCACGCCCGCCACGCAGCGCCCTTCATCCTCCAGGCCGAGCAGAACACCATACAGCGGCACACCGCGGACGAAGGACTGGGTTCCGTCGATCGGGTCGATGATCCACCGGCGACCGCTCTTGCCGGCCTTCTCGCCGAACTCTTCGCCGAGTTGGCCATCCTCGGGGAACGCCTCGTCGAGGCGTTTGCGGATCAGCTGCTCGGCGCCGCGATCGGCGATCGTGACGGGGCTTTCGTCGGCCTTCAGCTCCACCTCGAGCGCGGTACCGAAGTGTTCGAGGGTAAGACGGCCGGCACTCTCGGCGATCTCGATGGCGGCTTCCAATTCGCGCTCGTATCCGGACATGACGGGAATCAATCATAGCAGCCGTCGATGAACCATTGGTCCCCGGCCGAAGCGCGATTTCCCAGGTCCCGATAGAGCCGGTAGATGCCGCCATCGGAAAGCTGCACGTCGTAGTAATCCCGCCGACACGGACGCTCACTCCACCATTCGGTCTCGATCCGCCAGGGCCCTCCGGAGACGACCGCCCGTCCCCCCAATCCTGGAGCGCGAACGTAGGCGATGCTCCCCCCCTCTTGAAAGACCTGCGCACGACGAGGGGGACGCAGGGCACGCAGCGCGGACCGACCACTGCGCGGCAACTCCGGCTCCAAATCTTCGGGCGGCCGGCCTCGCTCTTCCGCGACCGGATCGAACGAGGTCACGGTGAACGCCTCCGGACAATGGCCCCGGGGCGGTACCGGGCGGCCGACCTTCTCTGAGCCGCAGAGAGCGGCGAGGCGTACGAGCGTGGTGGCGAGGCGTTCCGGTGACGGTCCCGTCGGACGGAAGAGATCGAGCTGCGTCGGTCGGGCACGATCGGCGATGGCGACTGCACGCACGCCTACGATGGCCTCGCGCGGAGGCTCGGCCTCGATCGCATGGCGCGTGAGGATCGCCAACGCCTTCACGTCGGCCGTCGGTGCGAGGACGCCGACACGACGCTCTGCGTGTCCTCCGTCCGCGAGGTCGAGCCCAACGCGAAGGCCACTGCAGGAGAGGCCGTGGATCGCCAGGCGATGGATCAGGCGATCGATCAATCCACGCATCAAGAATAAAAGTGCCTCGAGAGACTCCACGGAATACTCGAGGCTCATCCCTTCGGTGAACTCCAACGCCGGTGGTTCAGGAAGAAGCGGCATCGATTCCTTGCCGGCGGCAATGCGCCAGAGCCGCGTTCCCGCCTTTCCGAAACGACTCCCCACCTCTCCGCGCGGAAGGCGTGCCAGATCCCCCAGGCGCCGCAGTCCCAGCCTCCGGAAGCTCTCCTGCAACGCCGGCCAGGTCGCTCGTGCGCCGGCCCCGAACGTCTTCGGCTCGGCCACGGGCGTCAGCACCGAGAGAGGATGCGGCATGAGCCAGGCCGCGTCTTTCCCCACGGGAACGAGGTTCGCGTCACCGTCGCGCGCAGCGAGCCCCGCGGCGATGCGCGCGGTCGTCTTGCTGCCCGCCGTTCCGATTCCAACGGTGAGACCGAGACGTTCCGCTCTCGTCGAGAGCGCTGCTGCGATGCCGCCGTCGGAGGAGAAGAGCTTCTCGAGGCCTTCGATGTCGAGATAGACGGCGTTCCCCTCGGGCTCGACTCGGGGCGAGACGGACCCCGCGACATCGATCAGGGCCTCGCGCGCCGCTCCGATGGCACACTCGTCGAGCGGACGAACGACGAGATCCGACTGCCGGACGAGTGCCTGTGCCACGGTCATGCCCGGACGAACGCCGAGCCGCTCGGCCTCCCGCGAAACCCCGACCAGAACCGAACGCGGACCGGGGACGCGGCCATTCGCAGCGTTTTCGTCCGGGCGACAGATCACCAGGGGGCAACCGCGCAACTCGGGCTCGGCCCGCAGAAGCGCAGCCGTGGAGAACCGGGGAACGACGACGCAGGCAAAACGAGGCACGTGCCCCACGAGACGGCCCCGAGGGCCCTTCAGGCCAACCGAATGCGGGCCTGACGACTCCGCGAGTGGTTCGAATGTAGGGCCTCCGGACCACGGTTGCGCGTGACGTCGACCTGGGAAACGAGCCCCTCGAGAAGAGACGGCGCGCCCGGAGCCCCTTCCCAGACGGCCTCTCCGGACGAGAGCTCGAGCCGGACACCCGCGGCCGCTCCCGTGAGGCCTCCACTGCCGACCGGGGCATTCGAGCCGTGAGGGCCATGCGAGCCCGGGAGGACGACCAATGCCGTGCGCGATTGCTCCGCCGCGCGTGCGAGCCGCAGCCAGGTCTGAGGGGCCGTGAGCATGCGGCGGCCCTTCTGCGGGCCGGCTTGCCAACCGGAAGTTTTCCCGCCCGAAGTTTGCCCACCGGTGTGCCGTCGTGCAGTCGCACCACGCCGGCCCTGCGCACTCCGCTCGCCCTGCCCACCCGGTGCGCCTCGCCCCCCTCGAGCTCCCTGTCTCTCGCTCACGCCGTAGCCCCCGGCCGTGTCCAGCAGCACCAGGGCGAACCCACCGGTTGCGAGGAGAATCTCGGTGGCCGCGAAAGCCGCGACGAGATCGGGTGGACGCACCCAGAGGAGCCGGTGCAACGCGATTCCGGCCGCGCTCGCGCTCGCCGGATCGAACGTGTCGGCGACGTCGACCCAGGCGGCAAAGTTCGCCTCGGCGGTGACGCCCGCCAGAAGCCGCTGCGCCAGACTGGTGGCGCCGAAGGCACCTCGCCCGACCAACTCGGAGAGACGCCCGCGGGGAAGCCCGCCACCGAGGAGATCATCGACCTCCGGGTAGCCGGTGGGGAGGCGGCCTCCCTTGCCCTCCCACTCCGGGGCCACCGGCACGTGTCCGCGCCGGATGGTCCCCGGGAGCTGAGAGAGAAGATCTTCTACGCGAAGCTGAGAGGCGGCCTGCACCTCTCGATCTTCGCCCTTTATTCGCCCTCAGGTCAAGAGGGTCGAACTCAATCCTTCTTGATCACTCCACACGCCAGGATCTGGCGCTTCGCATCGTTGTTGCCCCGGTACATAACCACTGATTTTCCGGGCAGTTCGCTCAGGGTGATTCCTTCGGCCGTGACCGAAACGGTCGCATTGCCGTCCTGGAGAATGCCGATGTCGGGCAGCACGCCGGCCTGTGAATCCGTCGGCGTCATGTCCTTGCAGTCGCCGGTCGCTCGAATCCGGAGCCCGTGCTCGTACACAGCGTGCCCACCGGTCGTCGTCAGCGGCTGCTCGCTCTGGACGTTCGGGAGATTCCGGATCTGGATCAGGATATCGACGCCTTTGTCGTCTTTTCCTGCGGAGAACCGCAGATAACCGATGGGTCGGCTCGAGATCCGGCCACTCCCCGGATCGACGTGGTGCAGATCGGCCTCGGCCGTGTCCGCGGACGCCGCGGACGGCGCTAGCAGCATGGTTCCGGCCGCCAGGGCAGCCAACAAGATGAATCGGGTCGCGTTGATTAGTCGTCGCATTTCTAGAGCCCTCCTCTGCTCCAGCAATTCCTACATCAATTCGGGAGCTCACCCAACGGCTGGCCGAAGTTTGAGAACCGAATTGCGGGTCTGTGATTCGTATAGTAGGCGAAGCCCCGATCCCCGGTAGCTCAGTTGGTAGAGCAGTCGGCTGTTAACCGACTTGTCGCTGGTTCGAGTCCGGCCCGGGGAGCTTTTCATTTTCGCACCACAGCGGAGGAGAACCATGAGCACGCGCGTTGCCCGTACCCTTACCCTCGCCGCTCTCTGCGGACTCGTCGTCGGGACACCAGCGAACCCGGCGCAGGCAGCCTGCACCTACAGCGTGGGCGAGGATCCCGTGAAGGTCGAGTGGACGGCCTTCAAGCTCACCGAGAAGCTCGGCGTCACCGGGACCTTCAACACCACCACGCTCAGCGGCCCGACCGAAGCCGCCTCCCTGGTCGATCTCGCCAAGGGGCTATCGATGGAGATCGACGGCACGTCGATCGAGTCGGACAACCCGGGACGAAACGCGACGATCAGCCAGTTCTTCTTCCAGGAATTCGCCTCGTCCCCCAACATCACGGGCAAGGTCGAGAGCGTCGACGGCGACGACAGCAAGGGAACGCTGAAGATCGCCGTCACGATGAACGGCGCGACGAAGGCCGTCCCCTTCGCCTACACCATCTCGAAAGACCACGGGGTCGAGGCCACGGCCACGATCGACATGATGGACTTCGCGATGCAGAAGCCCTTCGATTCACTTCACCGCGCCTGCGAAGAGCAGCACACCGGCGAAGACGGCGTGTCCAAAACCTGGACGGACGTCGTCCTGAAGCTCAGCGGCAAGTTCGCCGAATCCTGCAACTGATCGCGGCGACACACGCGCCGCAGTCCACCCGTGGCGCGAGCACGACCCGGATCATTCGGTACCCGACACCCAGCCCATTTCGGGAGCGCCCGCTACGATCCACAGTCGGATGATCTCGCGCAGGTACGACTTGAGCTTGCCCTTCTGGAACGGCATGCGCTCGCCGAGACTCGGCTCGAGTCCGCCTTGCAGCTTCTGGTACAGGTAGCTCGTGCCCTCGTTCCCGGCCGTCACTCGCAGCCAGCCGAGCTGACCCGCCGCGAAGTTCACGGGGGGCACTCCGACGAGCGAGGGGTACGACGCGCCGGTCTCGAGTAGCAGTCCGCCGGCGAACGTCTGTGAGTCGTGACAGCCGCTGGTGGCGCAGTTCTGATCCAGGATCTGCCTCTGAATCCGATCGAACGTCCCCGAGTACAACGTCTGCGGATCACACCCCGTCGGTGCGGGCTTGCAGATGAACTTCATCGCGTCCTTGTCGGTGAACGTCTTGCCGGCACTGATGTCGAACTCCGACTGCGTCGTCATCTTGAGCTTCTTCTTGCCCGACTGACACCGGTTACCCGGGAACGGGCCGCGCACACGCACCGTGATGAAGCTCGTTCCGGTGCAGTCGTCCGGGTCCGTGTTCGGCAGATCCAGCTCGTTGTCGATCCGATCCTGGATCGCCTGAAAATCCGGGTCGAACTTCGGATCTCCGTTGTCCGCCGAGTGATCGACGAAGATCGACTCCACTCCGCTCAGCGTGCAATTCGCAATGGAGGTGTCGTTCACGCACACGCCCAGGTCGAACGTACATTGACCATCGATGGTCGCGTCCGAATCACAGGCCGGATTACCGTCCACGCAGATGATCTTCCGCTGGTTCGCCGGCAACACGACCGAGGTTTCGAATACGGCCAAACAGTCCGTCTTCTTGCTTCCTCCGCCACCGACCGTGGTCGCAGCAGCGGGCGCGGCAACGAGCCACCCGCCGAGCAACACCGCTCCGAACACCGACACTCGCCCCTGCATCCGTTTGATCAACACTTCCGTGACCTCCCCCACGGGAACCTCCCGTTTCTCTCGCTCGGCCCCCCGCCCTCCGAGCCTATCGGGCTCGCCCCAAAAAGCTGCGGCCGCGAGTGCCCTCAGAGCGTGAACAGCCCTCCGAGGATCGTGCCAAAGACAGCGAGAAACGTAACGACGTCAGTCGCACGGATGCCATTTTTTTTCCCGGATCGGTTCATGTGGGCGTCGTTCCTTAGTCATTCGACAGGGCCCCCGGCGTTGCTTCGGAGGCTCGGTGTCGGTCTCAATACTTCTGTGCCTTGCGTCACGCTGCGGCATCTACTGAGCGACCTGCACATCCCGGTGGCGAGACGATGCCGGAATCGTCGAGACTGCGACGCTGTAGCGCGATCTGCAGCGAGTCTTCCTCAGACGCAGGGAGGGACGCAAGACCGAAGTTGTCTCACACCGTCTCGCCCTGCGAGACGGACGCTAGACCTCAGTCGCGGCGCGGCGCCGCGTGCACCGTCTTGTACCGAGCGAGCTCGACTTTGCCTGGAGCGAAGCCGCGCGGCTTGCGCACATCGGACTTCTGCGCGTAGTGCACGGCGACCCTTCCCCCTTCCCGAGCGCGCGAGTGTCCGGCCGCGAGGCCCGCGGCATGCTGCAGCGTCTCCTTCGGGGGGCGCGCCTCGCCGTCCGGGTTTCGAATGACCACGTGAGAGCCGGACTCCGAAGCCACATGCAACCAAAAATCCTTGGGCTCCGCGAGGCGGACGGTCAGTGTGTCGTTGTCCTCAGCACTGCGGCCCACCAGGATCGTCCACCCGTCCGCCGACACGATCCGCTTCGCGACCGAGCGGCCCTGATAGATGCCCTGCTCGGGATCGCTCGGAGGCGGAGGGCCTTTGGGTGCGCGCGCCATGGGGAGTACGCGGTGCATAGCATTCCAACGTCTTTACCCCGAGAGCTCCTGGCGCATCCCACTCCACAAATGAAACGCTCGCTTCTGTTCCTCGGGATGTTCGCCCTTCTCCTCGCCCCGGCTCCGCTAAGGGCTGCCTCCGAGTGCGCCACCGAGCTCTCGGCCCTCTGCGCGGCCGAGTCCGCGACGCCCGAGGAGTTCGTGGCGTGCGCCCGCGCCAAAGACGGGCTGCTCTCCGAAGCCTGTCAGGCCCAACTCGCGCAGGGCCGACGTCCGTTCGAAGAGCGGCGAGCCAGGCGCCGAGCCGAGCTTCGCGATGCCTGCGAAGCCGAGGTCGAACGCCTCTGCGTCGGCGTAAAACGACGGCCGAAGCCACTCGCGCACTGCCTCGACGCGAACCGCGACGAGGTCTCTGCCCGCTGTCTCGGCGCGGCCGGGCGATTCATCGCGCGACACACGTCCTAAGCCCAATGCCGTCGACACGGGGGAGCGCAGAGCGCCTCGCCCGGAGCCTCACCCAAGAGGCGCCGCGAGCCGTCGCCGACGAACATCGAGCCATGTTTCGCAAGAGGCGCAAGGCTTCGAAGTAGGGAGGTTCCTTAATCTCGGCGGCTTCTCTAATCGGCACTCTTGTCGCGCCTCGTCGGGGAGCTTTCGGTGGTTCGTCTTGATCTTCGGCGGGCACGAGGGCTTCTACTGATTTCGGCCGGGCGCGGGAGCCACTGCCGGTTCCCGTTCCCCGATCGTGCACAGCAGCACCACCGAGCACTTTCACCGTTACTGGGCGCGGGCAATGCCTAGTCGGCCAGTACCTCGTCGGCGAAGTACGCGGCGCCCAGCAGCGCGGCCCGGGGATTCGTGGAGACCCACACGTCGAGACTCATCATCATCTCCGTGAAGCGACCCTTGTCCGTGAAGCCCCGTAAAAAACTGCCGTTGGTCAGGAACGACAAATTCTTTGGTGCGATACCGCCGCCGACGAAGACGCCGCCGTATGTGAGCGCCCGCAGCGCCATGTTGCCCGCCTCGGCGCCGTAAAGCTCGCAGAAGAGATTCATGGTGGCCAGACAGATGGCCTCACCGGACTCCGCCGCTTCCCCCGAGACGGTGGCACTCGGATCGCCCGCGGCGATCTTCTCCGCCAACCAGGCGGGCTCGGTTTGCCGACCGGTGTCCCGCAGGAACTCGTAGATCTCGTAAACCCCGGGCCCGGACAGCACCCGCTCGCAGCTCACGCGTCCCCCCAGCTTCCGTCGGAGGTAGTGCAGGAGATCGACCTCTTGCTCTGTGCGCGGCGCAAAGTCGGAGTGGCCGCCTTCGGTCGCTATCGGCCGATGACGCCCTCCGTCCCAGTAGAGGTAGGCTTCACCTAGGCCGGTCCCCGCAGCAATCACCGCAATGTTGCCCCGACGACGCGGGCGTCGGCCCACGTTCAGCTGCACCAGGTCCGACTTCGGAAGGTGGAGCACGCCGTACGCGGTCCCCTCGAGGTCGTTCAGCAACTTCACTCGCGGCGCCCTTACGGTGCTCGCCAGAGCACCTTCGTCGAGGCTCCACGGAAGATTCGTCGTCTCGCAGGCACCGTCGACAACCGGCCCGGCGACCGCGAAGCACGCACCGCGCAGCGGCGGACGACCCGCGTTCGAAAGGAACGGTTCGAGGATCTCGTCGAAGGTCTTCGGCCCCTGACTGGCGGCTTGCTCCTCATGGACGACCTCGATCCCGTCGTCGGTCTGCTCGAACAACGCGAGCACGGTCTTTGTCCCGCCAATGTCGCCCGCCAGAATCATCCCGCGCCCTTGCCAGTTCCTAAAGGGTACGCCAACGCCGTCCCGCCGCCTCAATCATTCGATCCGCCTCCACCGGCCCCCAACTGCCGGCCGCGTACTCCGGCAGCCAGCGTGAACCCGAGGCCTCCCAGCCTTCGAGGATTCCGGTGACCCACTCCCACGAGGCCTCGACCGCATCCCGACGCATGAAGAGCGACGCGTCCCCGACCGCGACGTCGAGCAACAAGCGCTCGTACGCTTCGGGGGACTGTCCGGCGAACGCGGTCCCGTAGTTGAAATCCATGTCGACCGGCGAGATGATCGCGTTCGGGCCCGGCTGCTTCGTCGCGATCTGAAGCGTCAGTCCTTCATCGGGCTGAATCCGCAGTACCAGCACGTTCCCGTCGACCGCCTGCTCCGGGTTCGCGTTAAACAACACCGGGGGCGCACACTTGAACTGGATCGCGATCTCGCTCGCCCGCTTCGGCAGCTGTTTGCCCGTGCGGATATAGAAGGGCACGCCCGACCAGCGCCAGTTGTCCACATAGGCCTGAATCGCGACGTAGGTCTCGGTCGTCGATTCCGGGGCAACTCGATCCTCGCGGCGATAGCCGCGGACATCCTCGCCACCGGACGTTCCAGGGCCGTACTGCGCACGGATCACATGCTGGTTCACTTCGGCACCGCGGAGCGGTCGCAGGCAGTTCAGGACCCCCATCTTGTGGTCGCGCACGACCTCCGCGTCGAGGGACCAGGGCGGCTCCATCGCCGTGAGACAGAGGAGCTGGAGGATGTGGTTCTGCACCATGTCCCGCAGCGCGCCCGCCTCCTCGTAGTAGCCGCCGCGCGTCCCCACACCTTCTTCTTCCGACACCGTGATCTGGACGTGGTCTATGTACTTCTGGTTCCAGAGCGGCTCGAAGATCGAGTTCGAGAAGCGGAGCACCAGGATGCTCTGCACCGTCTCTTTTCCGAGGTAGTGGTCGATTCGAAAGACGTCCTCCTCGTCGAACACCGCGGCGACCGTGTCGTTGATTTCGCGGGCACTTGCGAGATCGTGACCCACCGGCTTCTCGACGATGACGCGGGCGTACGATCCGTCCGGCGCCTTCGCGAGCCCCGCGGCCTTCAATTGCTGCACGCACGTCTCGATCGCACTCGGTGGGATCGAGAGGTAGAAGACCCGGTTCGCCGGAATCCCGCGTTCCGCTTCGACCTCCTCGAGACGGCGCTTCAACTCGAGGAACGCACCGGCGTCATCGAACGATCCGCGCGTGTAGAAGACGTTGCTCTCGAACTCCGGCCACCGGTCCTCATCCACGGGACGGCGGGAGTAGCTCTTCACTCCTTCGCGCGCGACGGTTCGGAACGACTCGTCGTCGAGGTCGCGCCGCGCGAAGCCCATCACCGCGTAGCGCTCCGGCAACAAGCCGTCGAGCGCGAGATTGTAGATCGCCGGCAGGAGCTTCCGCCGGGTCAGGTCACCAGCCGCGCCAAGAATCACCACCGTGCACGGAGCTGGCCCGGCCTGGACTCGGCTCATGTGAGACCCCCCTCAGACGATTCCCTCATCGCCGTACTCAATCTCCCGAAGCCCGCTCGACGTGCCCGCCGAACTGCATCCGCATGGCCGAGCAGACCTTCTCCGCGAAGGTGTGATCGCGCCGCGACCGGAAACGCGCGTAAAGCGCCGATGTCAGGACCTCGCAGGGCACGGCCTCCTCGATCGCCGCCTGAATCGTCCAGCGGCCCTCGCCGGAGTCCGCCACGACCCCAGTGTACTTGTCCAGATGCGGATCCTCCGCCAGAGCGGCCGCGGCGAGATCAAGAAGCCACGCCCCCACGACGCTCCCTCGGCGCCAGACCTCGGCCACATCGGCGACCTTGATGTCGTAGTCGAGATCCTTGCTCATCCGCGGCGCCGTTTCGGCGTCGACTTTGTGCTCCTGGTTGTCGACGTCGGCGTTCTCCAGGATGTCGAAGCCCTCGGCGAACGCAGCCATGATGCCGTACTCGACACCGTTGTGGACCATCTTCACGAAGTGGCCGGCGCCCGACCGGCCGCAGTGGAGGTACCCCTCCTCGGCGGTCTTGTTGCCGTTCTCACGACCGGGCGTGGCCTCGATGTCACCCCGGCCCGGAGCAATCGTCTTCCAAATCGGATCCAGATGCTGCACGGCGCCGGTGTCGCCACCGATCATGAGACAGTAGCCACGGTCGAGGCCCCACACGCCACCACTCGTGCCGCAGTCGAGGTAGTGAATCCCCTTGGGTGCGAGAGCTGTGGAGCGAGCGCGATCGTCGCGGTAGTAGGAGTTCCCACCGTCGATCAGGATGTCGCCCTTTTCGAGGTACTGCGAGACTTCGTCGACGACCTTGCCCGTCACGCCCGCCGGCACCATCATCCACGCGGCGCGGGGCTTCTCGAGCTTGTCCACAAAGTCCTTCATCGAGGTCGACGCAGTCGCGCCTTCCGCTTCGAGTTGCTTCACCGTTTCCGGGTTCGTGTCGTACACGACGCACGTGTGCCCATCGCGCATCAAGCGCTTGACGATGTTGTACCCCATCCGTCCGAGACCGATCATTCCGAGCTGCACGTGCGACCCTCCTTACAGATTGAAGGCGACCATCAGGCGCGCTCCATCGCGCGCACCTGGTCGCCTTCCTGAACCAAGACTACGTCGGCCATTCCGACGAAGAGACCCGTCCCGAGCACTCCCGGGATGGCCAGAATTCTACGTTCCAGACCGACGGGGTCGTCGATCGGCTCGACTACACAGTCGAGGATGAAGTTATGGTTGTCCGTGATGTACGGTTTGCCGCCGTCGACACGCAAATTGGGCGTGCAGCCGAGCGCCACCAGTTCGCGCTCGCACAGTGTGCGTCCGAACGGCACGACCTCGACCGGTAGCTTTCCGCGGCCACCGACGCGAGCCACGATCTTCTCGTCGCCCACGAGGATGATCAGCCGCTTCGAGGAGGCGGCGACGATCTTCTCACGCACCAGCGCGCCGCCGTACCCTTTGATCAGGTCCAGAGCCGGAGAGACCTCGTCGGCGCCGTCGAACGTGGTGTCGATTCGACCGGCCTCTTCGAGGGTCAGCAGCCCGATCCCGAGCTCGCGGGCCAGTGCTTCGGTCGAGTCCGAGGTGGGGACGCCGCGCACCTTCATTCCGTCCGCCACGCGAGCGCCGAGGGCTCGCACGAAGGCGGTAGCAGCGCGCCCGGTACCGAGCCCGACGACGGTGTCTTCATGCACGTACTCCAGGGCGCGCAGAGCGACACCGACCAGGGCGTCCGCCTCGCCACTCATGGCGTCGATCCGCTCACCTGGCCTACAGCGGCCTCCGTGTCGCTCATTCCCTCTCCTCTTCCAGCAATCCACACCCGGCCCCAGGACCGGGCCGACTCACGCTGCGTTCAGAACGCTGCGCTTCTTCTCAATCGCCTTGAGGAGTGTGTCGAAGGCTTGCGAGAACTTCGTTACTCCCTCCTCGAGCAGCTGGTCCGTACAGGCATCCATCGAAACACCGACATCGGCCAACGTCGCCATGGTCGCCTTCGCGGCCGCGAGCTTCGCGTCCCAGCCATCCTGCAACGCGGGCGTCGGCTTTCCACTCTCGCGGTACTCGTTGAAGGTGTCCGTCGGGATCGTATTGACGGTGTCCTGCCCGACCAGCTCATCAACGTATTTCGTCTTGGGGTAGGCCTTGTTCTTGGTGCTCGTGCTCGCCCAGAGGACACGCTGCGTAGACGCCCCCTTCGCCGCAAGCGCCTGCCAGCGATCGCTCCCGATCAGCTGGTGATAGCGGTCATACGCGACCAAGCCGTTGGCAACGGCGACCTTTCCAAGAAGCCCCTCGATCTCGGCCTTGCGACCCGGGTTTGCGGCGGCGGCTTCGGCGAGCTTGTCGTCCACGAGGCTGTCGATGCGGCTGATGAAGAAACTCGCGACGCTCGCGAGCAGCGAAGGATCGTTGCCCTTGCCCACCCAGGTCTCGAGGCCTTCCATGTACGCCTCCGCGCACGCCACGTAAGCATCCACCGAGAAGAGAAGCGTGACGTTCACACTGATGCCCTCGCCGATCAACGTGGCGATGGCAGGCATTCCCTCCGGGGTTCCCGGCACCTTGATCAGGACGTTCTCGCGACCGAGCAATTTGTGGACTCGACGCGCATACTCCACCGTCTTCGCCGTGTCCGCGGCGAGGTACGGAGAGACCTCGAAGCTCACGTAGCCGTCGCGACGCCCGGTCCTGTCGAACACCAGCCGAAGCATGTCGGCCGCGAGTTGGATGTCCTCGATGGCGACGCGTTCGTAGATGTCCATCGCGGAATCGACACCCTGCAGAACGTGGGCGCGAATCGCGGGGTCGTAGTCGTTGCTGTCCGCGATCGCTTTCTCGAAGATCGCGGGATTCGACGTGATGCCGAGCAGGCCGTCATCGTCGATCATCCTTTGCAGGTCTCCCGAGGTTATCATCCCGCGGCGGATGTTGTCGTACCAGATGCTCTGCCCGTACTTTTGAACGTCGATCAGCGGATTACTCATGACATCTCCCCGGGGCCGAGCACGGCCCGACCCCCCATCCCGTCGCGGCGCCCTCCGACTGCGAGAATCGAGTTCGGTACGGCTACGCCTCTATGATTGAGGGGTGCCAGGGATTTCGCGCTATTACAAGACGGATCGGACTCAACGAATGCTGTACGGGCGGAGCTTCCTGTGCAGCATGACCCGCGAGAGGCCCAGGCCCCCCGGCAGTCCGAGGGACGGCGCCCCAGGAGGTCTCCGATGCAGAGCTCCTCGAACCGCGCCCGGGCCTCCCGAAGAAGAACCTGGGGCCCCCAGGGCACGATCGAGGTGCCCGAGACCGCACCGTGCGCGCCCCAGGCGACCTTGGCGGGCAGATCTTCCGGCTCGAGCCGGTCGCCTTTCCCGCGTCGCGCCGGTGAACTCAAGCAGATCCCGCAGCGAGGCGCGCGCGAATCGTTGCCGCCTCGAGCCCGCTCACGACGAGCGTCTTGTCGCGACTGGTCTCACCGGCAACGACCGCGAGCGAGCTGCGCGCGACCCCGAGTGCCTGCGCGAGCACCTCGACCAGGGCCTTGTTGGCGCGCCCTTTCTCGGGTGGCGCGCGAACCGCCACCTTGAGAACGTCGCCGTACAGACCGAGGACGCCTTCCTTGCGCGCCCCCGGCGATACGCGGACGCGAATCCGCTGACCGCCACCGCCGGGTTCCAACCATAGATCGTCGAATCGAGAGCTCACTTGCGGGTCGGGTGAAACGAAGCCAGGGACGAAACTAGGGAGCCGGTCGCACGGAACTCAAGGCGGTAAGCGCCAAACGGGTTGCTCGTTTCGGGAATCGGACACTACAATCAACTTCCGGAGACAAATGAGAATGCTCAAATATAGAAGATCACTGGCCTTTTGTATGACCCTGGCGTTCGGCATGGGGTTCGCTCCCGTGGCACAGAGCCAGCCGACCGGGCGACAGACCACCCCCGACGGCAAGCAGGTCCTAGTGAACCGTGCTGAGGGCGGCCTGCAGTGGGCGATCTCATACTCTCCCAATGAGGGAACGATCACCGGGAACGTGTTCGACCCGAGCGGCGGCGACCCAAGCTACATCTGGTGCCGGCGCATCGGCGACGACGGCTCGTTCGACCCGGCTGCAATTGCGATCGACTGGCAATGCGAGGGCGCCAACGCGTGCACGATGTCGCCGTGCGATTCCTCGGGCTGGAGCAATCTGGGTGTCGTCGAGTTGGGGGGCTTCTTCTTCCTGCCCGCGCGCGACCCCTTCGTCACGCTTCAGCGTCCCGGGGCGTACTGCGATCCGTTGATCCTCGGCTTCGTCGAGGAGTTCGCCGGCAATCCGAGCTGGGAGGTCGACACGTCGATCTGCCCCTACGCGAGCATGACGCAGAACACGCGCACGCCGATCGAGGCCGGCGAGGACGTGTTCGTCCGCTTCTGGAACTGGCCGCTCGATGACCCGGCCGGCGGAACCTTCCACTTCACACTCATGCTCGGCGACGAAGTGATCTACTCCGAGACAGCCTCGATTCCGAAGCAGAGCGGGCTCCTCGGACCGCTAGACGACGAGAACAACCCGGCCGCGATCTGCGTCCGGCCAGACAACCCGGTCCCGGCTGGCACTCCGATCTCCTGGAACGTGCAGTTGCGCGAGGCACCGGGGGCCGAGGAGGCCCAGGTGGCGGTCGTCGACGGAATCCCGGACCTCGCCGGGCCGCTGCACCGGACGCCCGGAGTCGTGCACATGATCGAGGTCAGCGTTGGCTCCAACTGTGAGGGAGAGCCTCTGGGCCGGCGCCTCGTCGCGCCCGACGCCTGGACTCACGTGAGCCCCGGTCTCCCAGTGCTGCCACTCCCGTAGGAGCCGCTAGCCCGGGGTGTTCGCCCCGGGCTTGAGCGACTGCCGCCAGTTCTTCGGCAAAGGCTCGCCCTCGGGCAGCTTCCGGCAGCCGCTGAAATCCGGCGCCAGTGAGCAGATGGAGCCCTCGCCGGTCTTCGTGTCGATCCGCCAGGCCCTCTTCCAATCCTCCGTCGAAGCGGAGATATGAAACCGTCCCGGCTCTTCTGCCAGAGCCGCGTTTCCCATCGCGATCGCGGCGATCAGCATCGTCGTCCGAAGCACCCAACGCATCAGCATTCGCCCCAGAGTCAGCCGAAAAGGCTTGCCGCGGTGACACAGGCCAGGCAAGGGCGTCAACTCGCGGGCCCTTCGGGCCGGTGTTAGGGAATCGGTGTTCACGCAGTGCACCTTTTCTGAGCCGAGGAGACCCAAGCATGTCCGGAATTCGAGCGTACGGCGCCTACATCCCGGCGACGCGCCTCCCTCTGTCCCTGATCCAGGGACGCCCCGCGAAGGAAGGCGGCCCCGAGAAAGCCGTCGCCTATGACGACGAAGATGCGGTCACGATGGCGGTTGCGGCCGCAATCGATTGTCTGACCGGCATCGACCGCAGCGAGATCGACGGCGTGATGTTTGCGTCGACGAGCTACACGCTCAAAGAGAAGCAGGGCGCCGCGGTCATCGCGAAGGCCCTGGATCTGCGGCGCGACGTCCTCACGACCGACTTCTCCGGCTCGCTGCGTTCCGGCACGAGCGCGATCGAAGCCGCGTCCAACGCGGTCGCCGCGGGCACCGCGAAGAACGTGCTCGTAGTCGCAAGCGATTGTCGAATGGGCGCTCCGCGCGGGGCGCTCGAGTCGAAGCTCGGTGACGCGGCGGCAGCGCTGCTTTTCAGTTCCGACGACGTCATCGCAACGCTCGACGGTAGCTACGCGGTGTCCGACGAATTCCAGGACATGTGGCGCGTCGATGGAGAAGCCTTCACCCACGCGTGGGAAGATCGGTTCATCATCACAGAGGGCTACACGCCCAACATGATCGATGCGGTCAAAGGCCTCTTCGAGAAGAGCGGACGCAGTGCCAGCGACTACGCAAAGGCCGCACTCGTCGCGCCGGACGCCCGCAGCATGGGCGGCGTCGTGAAGCAGGTCGGCCTCGACAAGTCGCAGGTGCAGGACCCGCTCTTCGGCCGACTCGGCCACTCGGGAGCCTCGTTTGCACCCATCCTCCTCGTCGCCGCGCTCGAAGACGCGCGCGCCGGCGACCGCCTGCTCACGGCGAGTGCTGGAGACGGAGCGCACGCGCTCTCGTTCGAAGTCACCGACGGCATCGGCAAGCTGCCGCCACGCCGAGGCGTGAAGGGCCATCTCGATCGCCGTCGCCCCCTGCCCTCGTATGACACGTACTTGAAGTCGCGAAACCTCGACCCGAAGGAGTGGGCCGCCGGTGCCGACCTCGGATTGTCCGCCACCATTCGGTACCGCGAGCGCGATGCCGACATCGGTTTCGTCGGAGAGAAGTGCAAGAACTGCGGGCAGATCCACATTCCGAAGACCCGTGTTTGCTACAAGTGTCACACCAAAGACGAGTGGGAGCCCGCCCGATTGTCCGACAAGCGGGGCACAGTTCTCTCGTACACGTTCGACTTCTTCTTCCCGACCGCACAGCCGCCGACGATCATGATCGTGACCGAGGTGGAGGGTTGCCGCGTCCAGGTACAACTCGCGAATGCGAAGCCCGACGAAGTGAAGCTCGATATGCCCGTCGAATACGTCTTCCGGAAGATCCACAATGCCGGAGGCAAGGCGAACTATTTCTGGAAGGCCAGCCCCCTTCCCGCGGGAGCCTGACATGAGTGGAACCATCAAGGACAAGGTCGCCATCGTGGGTGTCGGCGCGTGCAAGTTCGGCGAGAACTGGACGTCGTCTCGCGAGGACATGATCGTCGACGCAGCATACGAGGCCTATGCCGACGCCGGGATCGAGAACCCGCAACAGCAGATCGAGGCCGTGTTCTGCGGAGCGGTCTATCCGCGTGAAGGCACCGCCGAGATCGCCGAAGCCCTGAAGATCTTCGGTAAGCCGATCAGCATCGTTTCCGACTACTGCCAGACCGGCACCGACGCGTTCCGCTTCGGCGCGCTCGCCGTCGCGTCGGGCATGTACGACACGGTTCTGGTCGTCGGCTTCGACAAGCCGAAGGATCGTGGTGTGTCCGGGCCCTCGGTCAACTTCGACCGCGTCCGCGGACTCCCCTCGACGCCGGCCGGCTGGTTCTCCCTCTGCGCCGCCCGCTACTTCGAGACGTACAACGCAGGCCGCGAGGACCTCGCCAAGATCGCGGTGAAGAATCACCACAATGGAACGCTCGCGCCAAAGTCGATGCTGAAGCGCGAGATCACGGTCGACGACGTCTTGAACGCTCGACTGATTTCGTGGCCCTTCGGTCTCTACGACTGCGCTGCGCAATCCGACGGCGCGGCGGCGTGCATCCTCACGCGCGCCGAGTCCGCCAAGAACTACCGCGATGACCACGTGCTCGTGAAAGCCGTCACGATCGCCGTGTCCGAGCACCCGCAGCGAGACCCCGAGTTCGACTTCCTCGGCTGGAAGCCGACACAGTACGCCGCGAAGGACGCCTACCGGCAAGCCGGGATCTCGGACCCGTTCAAGGAGCTGGACGTCGTCCAGCTGCACGACTGCTTCACGCTGACCGAGATGCTCACCTACGAGGACCTCGGCCTCATCGAGAGGGGTTCGGCGAAGGACCACATCGCGAGCGGCACGTTCGAGCTCGACGGCGAGCTTCCGATCAACACGGACGGCGGTCTCAAGACGTTTGGACACCCAACCGGCGCAACCGGCGTCCGCATGATCTACGAGAACACTCTGCAGCTTCAGGGTCGGGCCGAGAAGCGCCAGGTGAAGAACGCCACCATGGCGCTGAGCCACAACATCGGCGGTCCGCCGACCACCTGCGGCATCGCGATCATCGGGATGCCCTGAGAAGGGGCTGGTTCGCAGTGCATTGCGGGGCGTCGGCAGAAGTGTCGGCGCCCTGTTTCTCGTTTCGGCGTGCGTCGAGACGCCCTTCGTGGACAGGCAGCCGCGGCCGGAGACTGGGAAGCTCGCTCTTGGCAGTCGCAGCGCCCCACCACCGCTGTGTCTCGCGCTGCCTTCTTCGATTCGTATCCCAACGAGGATCGGGCCGTTTGGATCAGCGCACACGCCCTTCGCACCGACAGGCCACGCGAGGATGCGTAGGCGACCTGTCGGCGACGAACGCGTGCGCTCACCACTTTTTTGCCGAGATCTCCTTCATGACTTCGATCT
>JAQWRY010000054.1 GCA_029243485.1 Candidatus Binatia bacterium
GATCAGTTTCACGTAGGGCAGGGCCGAGGGCATCGCGATCCACATCGTGCTCGATCACGGATGGTGCGGCCAGTCCGTCGCCGGCCGCGGCTACTGAAAGCGGAGCGATTGCGGCGCGGACGGGTTCTGAGAACAGACAGGTACCACGAGTCACTGGACAACGTGACTCCAGCCGATGCATATCACGGGCGGCGGCAGGCGATCCTCACACGCCGAGAGCAGATCAAGAAGAAGACAATGGCTCGTCGCAAACGGCAGAATCTACGAGCTGCATAGGCGAGCAAACGTGCCGGAAGTGTCTCTTAGAAATCGACCCCAAAGGTCCCGACTCAGCTGACGACGTACAATCCGACGAAGGACCCCGATCTCTTGAGCGGCGTTCTCCGCCACCGCGCCGGGATCAAAGCCACGCGTTCCCGTACTCAGGCACAGGAGGCGAACGCTCGCGCAACACACCAGGACCGAGCCGCCCGCGGCGAAGCCGCTGGGCGGCCGTCAAAACCCTTTGGGCCTAGTCAATATTGCGTTGTGAGAAGGTCGGATTTGTTGACGAACCAGATGTCAGCCGTTGCGGAGCGTTATCGCTTCTATGTGGGCTCGGGGGGTTGCGGGGAGACGAAGCCGTTTAGGTCGACCCCGCCTCTCCGCGTAGACAAAAACTCTCTACTTCTACTTCTTCTTCTTCTTCGTGCGACCGGTTGCGTCCCGGTAGGCCGCTCGGCAGAGATCGTGCGCCTTCTTGGGATCCGTTGCCATCAGGCTACGGCCCTCCGCCAGCAAAGCACCAGCGTTGCCGACTGCGTATTGGAGGGCACTCGCTTCGGTTATCGCACCTTCCGCCGCGTCACAAACTTCGGCCAGGCGGTCGGTGTACATGACACCGGTCCGCTTTCCGCCCATGGCGTGGAGAAGCTGTTCGAGCTGAGTCGTGGACACCAGGTTCAATAGAGCCTCGATGCGGTCGAGTTGCTCCTTGATATCGATGTCGTGTTGGAGGAGCTGCGCCTTCAAGTCGGAGTCGTGGGTGTTCAACTGGGATTCGATATCGGTGTCATGGGTGCTCAACTGGGACTCGATATCGGAGTCGTGGGTGCTCAGGGCTGATTTGAGATCCTCGTATTGCTCGGTCTGCGCGATATCGTTCAACACTTGCCGGTCACTTCGTGCCACCGCCTCGACTCGCAAGATGTCGTCATTGCAAAACTCGAAATTCTGCACGACAAGTTCAGCGGCAAAGAGGATTAAATCCCCCGCGATGCAACCAAGGGTGGCGCTGACACCCGTGATGGACTGCGTACAGGCGCGGTCAGCCCCGGACCATATGGCCTTGGCAACATCGAGTGCGGCTATCGCCGCTTGCATGTCTATCGTCGATGTCTCGAGCGACTTTGGGCATGAGTCCTCATATTTGAGATCATCCCACGTGGGGTGGCTCTCGTCGGGCCCCTTGGCAAATGAACGGCCCGCATCCTTCTCCCCAAGGTCGGCAATTCGCTCGTACGCCTGCGTTAGTTCTTCGAGCTTGCCCGAACTCGCGCCAAAGAGGAGATCCAACTCGTCGTCCGGCATTTCATTGATGACGGCATCCACTTGCCCTGCGGCTTCCGGAGCTCCCGCCGAAGCCAGCGCTGTGGCCAGGTCGTTCAGTTGCGTCCGAACGGATGCCATGGCCGGCGCGGAAAAGGCGAGGGAGATTGACACAAGGAAGGATACGATGGCTGACCAGCGTATGAGAGCACGTGAGGCAAGCATGAGGATTCTCCTAGTCGAGTTTCGGTTTCAGGGGCCAGTGTGAAATTCAAACGTACCAAGAAATGTAGCGTTTGCCTAGTCGCAGACCATAGATCAAGGATCGGCCCCATCCCCTATAGTGGCTGTCACATGAAGGGGGCATCAACTCCGGGCAGTACGTTGGTTTCAGAAGTATTTTCGTCATATGGCGGGCCAGACCTTCGCCCTCGGTGAGCCGATTGCCCAAAGGCATCGATCGGGGTAGGCAACCCGGAAGTTCGCACCGCAGTGGGCCGGTAGAGAAAAAATGGGAATGAAGCGCGCTTGGGTCTTGCTCGATCGGCTCTTCGGAGTCGACATTCGGTCGTTGGCGGCCTTTCGGGTCGCTCTGGGCGCACTTCTTGTGCTGGATCTTGCACAGCGAGCCCGAAACCTCGAGGCGCACTACACGGATAGCGGCGTGCTTCCGCGCGACGCTTTACTGCGATACTTTGCGCTCAGCGACTGGCATTGGTCGATTCATCTGGCGACCGACACGGTCTCCGGCCAAGCCGTACTCTTCACGCTCGCTGCCGCCGCCGCGATCGCCCTTGCCGCGGGATACCGCACGCGCGGGGCGACGGTGGCGAGTTGGCTTCTGCTGGTTTCCCTGCAGGCGCGTAACCCCACTCTGCTCTTCGGCGCCGACCAACTTCTGCGCCTTCTTCTCTTTTGGGCCATGTTCCTGCCACTAGGTGCCGCATGGTCGGTCGATCGCAGTCGCACGGAGGCGGGCGCGGTGCCGCAACGACACCTCTCGATGGCGTCGGTCGGCATTCTCTCGCAGGTTTTCTTGATGTATTTCTTCGTCGGCCTGATGAAGGAGGGACCCGCCTGGAGTTCGGGCGAAGCTCTCACCAACTCTTTCTCTGCCGAGATGTTCGCGGGGCCTCTTGCCGGAGCGCTGCTCGCCTTCCCCCGATTGCTCGAGGTGTTGACCTACATCGTTCCCTGGTTCGAGATGGTGGTGCCGTTTCTGCTCTTCGTTCCCATTGCCACCCGGTCGTTTCGGATTGCAGCATTGGTGTTGCTGGTCGGATTTCACGGACTCATGGCCCTGAGTGTTTCGGCAGGATTTTTTCCTGCGGTGTCGCTGACCGCTCTGGTCGTCTTCCTGCCGAGCGGATTTTGGGACTCTCGCGCGTTGGGTTTTCTTGCTTCCCGTCCAGGTTCCCCCGAGCCACGGCACTCCTCTCGCGGTGAGGGGGTTGCCGCATCGTCGCACCGCGGGGGGGGCGCGTTGCTACGGTGGGCCAACGCGGGCACCCAGGTCTTCCTGGGCCTGGTCCTCGCCTACGTCGTTCTCTGGAACATCGTCGCAATCGATATCAATCGTCCTGCCGCTCGAAGGGCATCGCTGGACTTGCTTCGGGAGTGGCGGGAGGCCGGTCGGGAAGGCATTCCCGTGTCTTTCCGCGATTACTCCGTGGAAAGGCGTCTGGGGCTTCTGGGGGCGCCGGGGCGGGCCCTACAGTTGCACCAGCGTTGGGACATGTTCACACATGCGGGGCCGCAGATGCGAGGATGGCCGGCGGTACTCGCAACCACAGACGACGGAAAGGTACTCAGCCTCCTGGAAGGTGGCCGGGTACTCCCCGTCGCTTCGGACGGTACGGTCGGGCAGGCGGGAGTGCCGACCCTCGATGCCCGTTGGAATACTTACTTCGTGTTCGCGAGGTATTCGGCCACGCGAAGCCTGCGAGCTCTGCTGCCCCCGGTTTTCGAGAAACAATGGAATCTCGACCATCCCGACCGCAGGGTGGCCGAGGCCCGCGTCGTTTTCGAGAGGGTCTCGGCCACTTCCGGGGGTGCTGAGGCAGAGCCGGCCCCAAACGGGTAGTCTACCCGGTCCACGGTTGCGACCACCATCCCCGGGAGGTCTATCCAGAACCGGGAGCTCTGGGAATGAGCGAGATCCGATACGCAGGGGCGCAGGACGAGAGCGACGTCGAGTCGATCGTCGACATCACGGCGCGAGCATTCAACCGGGGCCCCTGGGCGACGCCCGACGCCTACGGGCGGTAGGAAACATGAACGGCCTATTTGCCCGGGTCGACGGGTAGCGGCGACTGCGAAGCCTGGAGCGAGGTCCCGTTTTCGGGTGCAGGCGGCCGCGGCGTAGCCGCCGGGCGGCGCCGTTAGGTCGGATGGGAGCCAAAAAGGGGCTTCATGTCGGCTATCCGCCCTGCTTCCACGAGAAGATTCCGCACCAAGGACCGCGTCGACATGCCCTGGCCGCGCAGCACGGAGAGCTCCCAGTGCCGCTGGAGGTAGATGGTGGAGAGGCGGTTGGCGGTGATGAGGATCGCCAGGACGAGGCCAATGGCCGACATGGCGTTGACCATGACAGCGAATCCCGCCGCGAGATCACTCATCTCGGCGCGGCGCGCCTCCACCGTCGCGATCCCGAGGTGCGCGGGAAGGGCCTCGCGCAGGCGTACGCCCATCTCCTCGACCGAGACATCAGGCTCCACCGCAACGTCGATCTG
>JAQWRY010000055.1 GCA_029243485.1 Candidatus Binatia bacterium
CAAACGCAGGGAAAGATCGAGCGCTATCACCGCTCGATGAAGAACGTGGTGAAGCTCGAGAACTACTACAGCCCGTGGGAACTGGAGCGTGCGATCGGTCGCTTCGTCGAGCACTACAACCACCGCCGCTACCACGAGTCACTGGACAACGTGACTCCAGCCGATGCATATCATGGGCGGCGCACCGCGATCCTCACGCACCGCGAGCAGATCAAGAAAAAGACAATGTCCCGTCGTAAGCGTCAGAATCTACGAGCTGCGTAGGCGGGTAAACGTGCGGGAAGTGTCCCTTAGAAATCAGGCCCACTGATCCAAACGTCTTTGACGACGTACACCCATGGGAAGAACTCTCCGAAATGCCGCAGGATCATGGGAAGGTATGTCCCAGTCTCTTCGTTGTAGTCGCGCCCTGCGAGGCTGAAGGAATACCGCCCCTCGCGCACCTCTACGGCAACGCCGGCGTCGCTGAGCGGCCTGGCAACCAGCTTGGCAGGCAAGGGGCCTTTGCCCGCCAAGAGCTCTACGATGAAGTTGCGAGCGAGGTCGTGCAACAGCCCTAGTTGCTTCTTCTTCGACCCACGGTGCCGCCCAGCGGCTACGCCGCGGCGGCTCTGTCCCGAAAACTCGACCTGGCTCGAGGCTTCACGCTGGCGGCTACCCGGCGACCTGGGCAAATAGGCCGTTCATGTTTCCTACAGCCACCCAATGGTACACGGCCCTGGCGGAACTGGCCCACGCGGTGGGCCTCTTCTCGCAGAGCGTTTCGGTGGATGAGATGCTGCGTAGCCTCTCCGGCCGCGCCGTGCGTTGATGCGGCCGGGCCCTGGGACGATTTCGCTGGTGAGATTTCTGGGTTAACCTCCTGCGGGTGCGAGCCTTTGTATGGGACGGTCGGCGCGCCAGCGTCGTGGAGGACCATCCGGAGCCGGCTCTCGGTGCCGGGATGGCATTGGTCGAGGTGCGGCTGGCGGGGATCTGCTCGACCGACCTGCAGATTCTCGCGGGCTATATGGGTTTTCGCGGAATCCTCGGCCACGAATTCGTCGGCGAGGTGATCGAGGGTCCCGACGAGCTGGTCGGCGCGCGCGTTGCCGGCAAGATCAACTTCGCCTGCGGACTGCGCAATCAGGGCATCCACTCTGGCCCCCTTCGCGGTGCGGAGGCGCTGCCGGTACCGACCTCGCTCCTCATCGATGGCGAGGGCAAGGTTCTCTGGATGGATCAGTCGGAGAACTATCAACAGCGCTCCGGCTCCGACTATGTGCTGGCCGCCTTGCGGACGCATCTGGACTAGGTCCAGGGCGCCTCGTTGAACCAGCCGTTCATGTCGGCTATCCGCGGCTGCGGATGAACAAGCGCTAGCCAACGCGCGCAGATTCGATCGCTGTTCGATGGCTCTGTCGGGCGGCGCGCCGGGGGCGCGTCGCCTGGGTCAGCTCGGGTCCCGGACCGTGCACTCGTAGGCGCCCGTAACGGTCGCTATCGGTGTGCACGCGCCGGTGTAGCCCGGTGGTCCACTCCAGGTCTGGTTCTCGACATCGTGGGTGAATTGGATGGTCGGGGAATTGTAGCAGCTGACGGACGCGGCGGTTGCCGAGCCAAGGACGGGCGCGGACGTGCCGCTGTTGATCGAGGTTGCCGTCGCGAAGCCAGACGCCTGGCAGGATACGGCGGAAAATCCACGGCTGCTCAAGTAATCGATGACCAGTTGACCGGTTTGGGGCGGCGCTGGGGGGACGGGCTTGGGGCCGAGATTGCCGACCGATCGAGACCCGTTCTTGTTGCAATGCACCGTCTTGTACGTGACGACGGTCCCGGTCGGTCTGTCGTTGATGCCGTCGAAGTGCATGTTCTTGCCGGTGCACCAGTTTGGTTGCTTTCCCATCGAGCAGGAAACCTGAAAGTTCTGGTCGCTCGGGTTCACATAGGTGCCGGGCTTCTCGATGTCGTCAATGGGCGGGCAGGATCCCGCATCGATGAACTTCTGCATGTTGACCTCTCGAGTCAGATCGAGCCAGTTGGGCTCATCGTCGACGAGGTTCACCAACGTGCAGAGCGCTTTGCAATTCGGGTGCGGATTTCGACACAAGCCGATCAGCCCCCGCTCGCCGGAGGAATAGGCAGGAACGATACCGGGGCAGTCGTTCTGGACGTCCCACTGGGAAGGTGGCCACGCGGCGTTGCCCCAGTTGGAGGGCTCCTCTCGCGGCCAGCCATTCCCCCCGCAGAATTCCTGGGGAATGAGAAGGCTTCCGTCCTCGAGCTCGAAGCACATCCCCAGGGAGTCTTCACCAAAGGACTCCTTGCAATCCAGTCGCCCGCAATCCGCGTCGTTGATGACGGCACGAATGTATTCGTCTCGGCTGTTCATGTGGGTCGGCAACTGAAGGGCAAACGGCGTTGCCACCACCGCAAAGCCGAGTCCCCGCAGGGTTTCGGCGTCGTAGAGGTAGGTCTTTTCCTTCTTCTGTTCAGTGTACAGCGGCCATTCGCCGAAGCCGTCGTATTGGGTCGTGGTCGCCTTGCAGGGACCGATCTCACAGTCCGTGGGGAAATCGAGTCCCGCCAGGATCGTGTTCTCTGCGTCCGAACCATCGTCGCCGCACCCCGCCAACGCCACGGCGAGGGGAAGAACCCAGAGACGACACCGTCGGAGCGCCGCCTTCACAGAGTCTCTCGGCATCTGCTCAATCCTTCAGGGGGGCCAGGTTTGCGTAGGCAATCAGTTTCCAGCCGGAGTCGGTTTCCAGCCAGACGGCCATTCGTTCATGGGAGCCGCGAGCCACCGACTTGCCGCCGATGACTTCGTCGAGCGCATCCACCTGGAAGGTGACGACGAGTGCGGGGCCGCTTCTCGTCGTCTTGAAGTTGGCCAGGGTGGGCGACCCCGTCTTCATGTCGCGGATCAGGTCCAATTCACCCTTGCGGTTTCGCACCCCGTCGGTGTGAACGGATTGAAAGCCCTCGGCGAGCATCCGCTCGACGACGGCGTGGTCCCCTTTCGCCGAGGCGTCGAAAAAGGAGCGGATCAACGTTTCGCCCGGATCGTCGCCCGCCGAGGCCGGAACCGGTGCGAGAAAGAGAAACAGCGCTGCCGCCCGGGTTGCTGTCCAGATGCTGCTCTTCATGATCCATCCCTCCTGGTTTGACTGATCGCCGATGGCATGACCGGAACCGTCGGAGCATATCACCGGGCGCGTCTGCGTCTAGACGTCGGGATGATCGCCATCGTAAGGACGATTTCTTCGTCTCGGGGGCCGCTCGTCGAGCGACAGACGCGATTCGCCGCCGAGCCTCGAGCGAGGTTCCTTCAAGGATTCACCGGAGGAGGGCTCGCGGACTCCCGACGTCGACCACGCCGATGCCCAGGTGTACGTCGTCAAAGACGTCGGGATCAGTGGGCCTGATTTACAAGAGACACTTCCGGCACGTTTGTCCGCCTACGCAGCTCGTAGATTCTGTCGCTTACGACGAGCCATTGTCTTCTTCTTGATCTGTTCTCGGCGCGTCAGGATCCCGGTGCGCCGCCCATGATAGGCATCGGCAGGAGTCACGTTGTCCAGTGACTCGTGGTAGCGCCGATGGTTGTAGTGCTCGACGAAGCGACTGATCGCACGCTCGAGCTCCCACGGACTGTAGTAGTTCTCCAGCTTCACCACGTTCTTCATCGACCGGTGGTAGCGCTCGATCTTCCCCTGCGTTTGCGGATGGTATGGCGCTCCTCGCGTGGCAGAAAGAGGCGCACGCATACGTCCGATAAGGCGCCGTTAGGTCGGATTGGAGCCAAAAAGGGGCTTTATGTCGGCTATCCGCATGGAGCTGCGACGGGGCCGAGCCGTCGGTCTGCACGGAAGGTGAATTCCGTGTCGACCTGCCAGTCATTGCGCGGGTCGGATTCGCCAAGGTGCGCGAGGCAACCCGCGCTCTCGTGAGCATGCGATCCGTTTCTCGGCCCGTAGTACGAGGGGCTCTCGTCATGCCACAACCGGGCAGTGACGACGATCCGCGCACCGCGGGTGGCACCTGACGGCGCTGCGTCCTCGGACAAGCGACGCCATGCGAGCGAATCCCGTTGCCGGCATCGGACTGGAGAGGGAGGGGATTCCCCGAGGGCGCGGAAGGCTGGGGCTACAACGGGAGCCCGGGAGCTCCGTGCGACCGGATCAAGATCCGCAAGATCCGCAAGAGCGGCGTGAGCGTTCTGTGCCGGGGCGACGGCGCGATGGACGAGGAATTCACGCTTCCCGTCGGAGCTCGCAGCGTGGTTGACGAGCTGACGGTGGGAGGAATTCGCTACTGCAGCGTCTTCAAGCCGCCGTACTCCAAGGACGACGGCCGGCGCCCGCTCTGGAAGGAGAAGGTTCGGAAGCAGGATTACTACCTGCTCACGGCGTGTCCGGACATCGACACGGGGCCCTGAGAAACGCAGACGTGCTCGCTGCCTTCCTCCCTCGAGCAGGCCGGGGCGAGGCGGTCGCGATGGTCCAATGCGATCGACCCTACCGTGGGTGACCCAGCGAGAGGTGTGCGCTATCGTCACGCGGTATGGGCAAGAGCGAACGGGCCGCGCCCCGCTACACCTTCGGCGACCAGGGACCGGCGTCCGAGCGACTCCGTCGTCTCGCTTCTCTCTACCGCCCGCTCAGCACAGAAGCGCTCGAGAGAGCCTGTCTTGCCTGCGGAACCCCCGTCGGCACCGCGATCGATCTCGGCGCCGGACCCGGATACACGACCGAGCTGGTCGCTGAAATCAGCCGGGCGGGGCGCGTGGTGGGCTACGAGCGCTCCGCGGCCTTCTGCGCCGAGGCAAGGGCACGGATTCCCGGATCGGTCGAATTCGTCGAGCAAGACGTTGCGGGGGCCGCGCTCCCGATCCGAGGCGTCGATCTCGCGTTCTGCCGCTTTCTCCTCACCCACCTCCCCGATCCGATCGCCACGCTGAGCTATTGGCGTGAGGCCCTGCGGCCCCGCGGCATCCTCGTGCTGATCGAACTCGAGCGGCTCTCCTCCACCGACCCCACGCTGGCGCGCTACTACGAGATCATCGACGGAGTGCAGGCGCAGAACGGCCAACGAATGTACATCGGCGAATCCCTGGAAGGATTGGCGCGCGATGCCGGCTACGCGATCACGGACTCGCGGGCGGTCGAACCCGGAATCCCCGCCGCCCAGATGGCCACCCTGCACCGACCGAATCTCGACAACGTACGCCAGGATCCCTGGGTGATGGCCAACTTCGGCGACGCCGAAGTCGACGACGTCGCGGCGGGCCTCGAGCGCATCGCCGCCGAGCAAGACCGCCGCACTCCGATTGAAAACGTCTTGCGGGTCGTCCTGGCGCGACGGGACGCCCCGGCCTAGCTCGAGACGCGATCGCTCGAGCCCGAAACCCGGATCGGGTTCCCGACTGCCTCGCGGCACACGCAAGGCTCGAGGGACGGGGGCGCGCGACCTAGAGCGCACGGACCCCCCGCGGACCGACGCCCCTCTTCGGCAACTTCACGACGAAGAAGCCGCCGTTGTCGAGGACGGATCGCCCGCTGGGAAACCAGGCCTCGACGAAGGTCGGAAGGATGAACGGCCTATTTGCCGTCCATGAGGCAGAAAGAGGCGCACGCATACGTCCGATAAGGCGCCGTTAGGTCGGATTGGAGCCAAAAAGGGGCTTTATGTCGGCTATCCGCTATCATCGTCCAAGGACACCCGAGCACAGGACGCTCTGCCGTGGACGCCAGCAAAGTCGATAAGATGCGTGAGCAGGTAGAGAGCGCCCCCGACGACCCGTGGGCTCACTACAACCTGGGCGTCGCCTACGACCAGGTGGGGCAAACGGAGGAGGCCCTGGCGGCCTTCGGCCAGGCCCTCGCCCTGAACCCGGAGATGATGGAGGCGCGCTTCAACCAGGGCGTCGGGCTGCTCGAGCTCGGCCGCAACGAAGACGCGCGCGGAAACCTTGAGGCCGTCACCCAGATCGCCCCCGACTTCCCGCCGGGCTGGTTCATGCTCGGCGTCGTGTGCGGCGTGCTCGAGGATCTGCCGGCGGCCGTCGCGGCGACCCGACAGGGGCTGGCGCTGGACCCCAAGAGCCCCCCGGGCTGGAGCAACCTGGCGCGGATGCTCGCGCAGCAGGGCGACCTGAGCGCGGGGATGGACGCCTTCAAGCAAGCCATCGAGGTGCAGCCGGACTTCATCGGCGCCTACCTGGGGCTCGGGACCGTGTTCGCATGGAGCCGGGAGCCGGAGCTGCGCGAGCAGATCCCGATGCTCCACGACCCCTTCCGCATGAACCTGCAGGACGCCGAGGACGGCCTTCGCTTCACCCTCGCCCTGCTCTGTCTCGGCCAGACCGAGGACATGCGAGCGAGCATGGCGCCGCTCCGGGAGGCGAGGCCGGAGTACGCGGCCATCGTCGAGCGCCTCGCCAAGGGCGCCTAGCCCTCAGGAGGTGCAGATGGGCCGCACGGAGGCGCCGTCGATGGCGCAGCCGTTCTGGCACACGGCCTGATCATCCACGTCGGGCAAGTGGAAGGTCAGGATGTCCGTCCGCCCCGTGCGCCTTCATGTCGGCTATCCGCTGGAGCGACTCACGCCGATCTCTCGCAGCGTGCGACGCACAGACAGACCCGAGCCCTCGACCAGGCGGATCACCTGTCGCTTCTCCGCCGCCTTCAATCGCACGTACCGTCGTCCGAGCCGGAGCCCAGCACGTTTTTTTGAGCAACCGATTCTCCAGCACCGTCTCCGCAAGAGCGTGCTTCAGGCAGTCGTTCTCATCCTGCAGACCCTTCACCTCAGGAGCGCTCGCCTCGCGCTTCGTGTCGACCACAAGACGCTTCTTCCCGGCCTACAGAAACTCCTTGGACCAGCGGTAGCAGAGATTCGGAGCGAGCCCCTCGCGGCGGCACAGAGCTGCAATGCTCTCTTCCCCACGCAGTCCTTCGAGGACGATGCGGATCTTCTCTTCCGCCGAAAAACGACGGCGTGTCTTGCGCTGAATGTCGCGGACGACCTTCTCCGCGCTTTGTCCCTTTCCCATCGGATTCTCCTTCCGTTTGCGGCCGGGAGTGTCTCTTATTTCATCGACCTATTTGGTCCAACCGTCTCTGAACCCGAACACCTATCCGCTTCCGGTGTTGCTTTACCGCTCTCGGGAGCAGTAGGCTTCTCACGGACCAGGAGGCGAGTCATGTTCGATCTACGCATCCGGGGCGGGACCTTGATCGACGGAACGGGCGCGGCGCCGCGCACGGCCGACGTCGGCGTGAGCGACGGCAAGATCGCCGCGATCGGCCGGCTCGACGAACCTGCTCGACGCGACATCGACGCGACCGGCCTGCTCGTGACCCCCGGCTTCGTCGACATCCACGCCCACTACGACGGGCAGGCGACGTGGGACTCGCAACTCACACCGTCGGCCTGGCACGGCGTCACCACCGTAGTGATGGGCAACTGCGGTGTGGGTTTCTCACCTTGCCGCGCCGAAGATCGTGACCGCCTGGTAGAGCTCATGGAGGGGGTCGAGGACATTCCGGGCACCGCGCTGCACGAGGGGCTCAGCTGGGAGTGGGAGTCGTTCCCCGAATACCTGGACCTGCTCGCCGCGCGGCCGCGCGATGTCGACGTCGGGGTCCTGGTGCCCCACGGACCCGTGCGGCTCTACGTCATGGGCGAGCGCGGAGCGCGGCGCGAGCCCGCGACACCGGCAGAGATCGCCGAGATGGGCCGGCTCGTGCGGGAAGGCGTCGAGGCGGGCGCCTTCGGGTTCTCGACCTCGCGCACGTTGAACCACCGTACCAGCACGGGGGAACCCACGCCGATGCTCGGTGCCGCCGGGGAGGAGTTGATCGGCATCGCCAACGCGATGCGCGCGTGCGGTCGCGGCGCCTTCGAGGTCGTGTCCGACTACGACGACCTCGAGGCCGAGTTTGCGGTCTTCCGCCGCATCGCCGAGACCGGCGCGCCCACCTACTTGTCGCTGAACCAGAACAAGAAGGGGGGATACCTGGCCGTGCTCGAACGCGTCGAGCGCGCGGCGAACGAAGGGCTGCCGATCGCGGCCCAGGTCGCGGTGCGGCCGATCGGCGTTCTGTTCTCGATCGACGGCACCCTGAGCCCCTTCCTGCTGAACCCGGTTTGGCAGGCCCTGCCCCAGGAGCACGATGCGCGCGTCGAGGCCCTGCGCGAGCCGGCCTTTCGAGCGCGCTTGATCGACGCTGCCGGCGACCCCAAGCATGTGTTCGGCGCCTACGACTGCTTCTTCGAGGTGGACGCGACGCCCGACTACGAACCGCCGCCAGAGGCGAGTATCGCAGCGATCGCCGAGAAGCAGGGACGCCATCCCGTCGAGATCCTCTGCGACCGGCTCCTCGCCGACGAGGGACGGGGCCTCGTCTACTACCCGATCTTCAACTACGACACGGGCGACCTCGAAGCACAGCGCCATCTCCTCGAGCACCCCCGCACCCTCGTGGGCCTGGCGGACGGGGGCGCGCACTCGGGCATCATCTGCGACGCGAGCTTCCCGACGACGCTGCTGTCGCTCTGGGGCCGTGACCGCAGCCGCGGACCGAAGCTCGATCTGCCCTGGCTCGTGAAGGCCCAGACCGCCGACACCGCGGCCGCGTACGGCCTGCGCGACCGTGGCCGGATCGAGCCGGGTCTCCGAGCCGACCTGAATCTAATCGACTTCGCAAACCTGCGCTGTCGCCGGCCCGCGCTGATCCGCGACCTGCCGGCCGGGGGCCGCCGCTTCGTGCAGAAGGCTGTCGGCTACGTCGCAACGCTGGTCGCCGGTGAAGTGACCTACGAAAACGGTGAGGCCACCGGGGCCCGGCCGGGACGACTCGTCCGGAGTTGATGTCGCGGTCAAGCGCGCTGGCCCTTCGCTTCAGGCATTTCGGGTGGGTCAATCGGGTAAGCGGTCGGCCGCAGCACCCGCACGTGCCCTCGCCGGCCGTCCATGAGGCAGAACGAAGCGCACGCATCCGTCCGATAAGGAGCCGTTAGGTCGGATTGGAGCCAAAAAGGGGCTTCATGTCGGCTATCCGCGAGGCTCGTCGCGGCATACCCCTTCCCGT